>JAGQVF010000066.1:1970-31111 GCA_020438135.1 Bacteroidales bacterium
GCATTTCCATGGTAACCGATTCGATATTGAATAGTTTGGTTTTGAAAATGGTATGATCGCGCCAGTTGGCTTCCTCGGTTGAAAATCGCGGACCTACAAAACCCCGAAGTCCGAGCAAGTGAACCACAAAAGGCACATCAGCTCCTTCTTTCAGCATAAAAGTTCCCATATTATCTGCTGTTGCCGTTCCTACATAAAAAGTTTTGGTTCGTTTTTCGTGAGGAAAAAATTCAAGGTTGTCAGAAAGATGAACACGATAAACCTGCTGGTAAACCTCTACTTTAACTGATTGCGATGCCATCAGCGAAACGATCCGGTTATGTGCATTTTCAGGAACCGGATATTTGGGAACCAGGTTTTTGAGCGTTTCCAGCAAAAGGTTCACACCTGATTGACGCGCTTTATAGGTATTGTTTAATTGCCAGGTGCCGGTCGAATCACGTTCCAGTAAAATGGTGTTGTTGTCCTTATCGGCTAAAAATATCTTTGTAACAGTTGCCGTATCCTGAACAGCAAAATCTTTTTCTTTACTGCTAAAAGTGCCCGAACTACTCGTGTAATAAAGAAAAGCGACAATAACAAGTAAAATGATCGTGATCCATATAATGGTTTTGTTCCTCTTCATGATAATTACCGGGTTGATGTGTATTTTCTTTTCCTGACTATGAATTTTACGATGCCGAAAATCAGGATCAACAGCACCGGAAGCAAGGTGTTAAAAACCTGCCAGAAAATCCTGTTATTATTTATTTTGGTACGGTCGAGCAAACGTAGTTTCAGCTCACGTGAACGGATAGAAACCAGGTTGTTGTCGTCTACAAGGTAATTCATGGCATTGAGAATAAAATCACGGTTACCGAATTGCTGTTGGGTATACCGGTCGTATCCCAGCGGGAAAGGCATTGGCCCGTTTTCGGTATTCCTGACCTGGTTTTTAATTACATCTCCATCAGCCACAAATATCATTTTAACGGGTCTGCTTTCAGGTACAAACCCGATTTCTTCAGCATCGCGCATGTTAGGCGGGATCCGGTTATTATACAGCGATTCAAACTTCCCTTCAACCAAAACAGCCACCGGAAGGTTTTGCTGGTTATACAAGCGGCGATCAGGATCTTTCTGCAGAATATCAAGACTGATCAATACCGGTGCATTTTTGGTTCTGGCATATTGAGAACTCCTGAGTAAAACGGTTTTCCTTACACCGGGTAATTTCACTGTATCTATGCTGCTGATGAATTCTGTTTTGATGGCATTCAGGTTTTTAACAATGGGATGATCCAACAATGGATTTATGATGGGAAAATAATACCAGGGGAAAAACTCAATTTGCGGGGCACCTCCCACATCACCTGTTTTCAGGGGGATTGGCAACGCATTCAAGTCCATCACAAGGTTGTTATTCAACCTTACACCATATTTAAAAAACTGGTCCTGCAGGTTAATGTCGTTGGTGATGCCCACTGTTGTACTTGCAAACTGAATGCTATCCATACTGGCAAAAACCGGATCGATTAACCATAAAACTTTGCCGCCACGCATGATAAACTGATCGATGATGAACTTGTCTTTTTCAGTGAACACCGAATCAGGTTTCGCAATGATGATGGCGTCGTATTTATTTCTCGTTGCAATTTGAGTGGAGTCGACCTGTTCACGAGCCGTCAGGCTGTTCAGCTTGCCGTCGAGGCGGATTCTCTCAACCTGATAATACTCTTGTAAAGCACGGTGAGCATCAGCGGTTTCGAGCAGGCTCAGTTCGCCATGACCTTCAATGAATGCTACTTTTGGTTTATTAACCGTGGTTAATTTGCGAATGGTGTTGGCAAGGTTGAATTCAAGATTTTGAATGCTTGAATTGAGAACCTCTTCGGGTGGCTGCCCCATTTGAGAAACCAGCAATTCAATAGGAAGTTCCTTGCTTTTAAAAGATGCTATAGCGCCCGGGAAAATGATTTTTTGACTTTTGCCTTCATTGGTATTTACCTGCAAATCGGTGGGATTCAATCCTCTTTCAACAAGCCTTTGATATACAGCATTGCGTTCCTGCGGATCATCACTTGATGAGGGATTGATAAATTCATACTGGATATAATCGGAATAAGCCCGAAACTGATCCAGCATCTCTTTGGTTTCTCTTCTTAATCTTTTAAAGCCTGAAGGGAAATCCCCTTCCAGGTACACCTGGAAAAAAACGATGTCATCCAGGTTTTTGAGCATCTCTTTGGTCGGTTCGGAAAGAGTATATCTTTTTTCGGCAGTCAGGTCAATTCTTGTAAAGATGTAATACCCGATGGCATTCACCAAAACAATAATGGCCAACCCGAGAATGAGTTGAATGATATTGCTTCGTTTTATATCTTTTTTCTTATCTGCCACTGCTTAAAATATATTTACCATTTTCGGCTTTCGACTGAAAATTTGGTTAACAACAAAAACAAAGCGATCACACTCATGAAATAGATCAGGTCACGGGTATCGATTACCCCTTTACTCATTGCCGAATAATGTGTACTTATTCCCAGGGTTTTTACCAAGAGATCGGCATTTCCAAAGAGGCTGAGGTTATACATAAATTCGAAACCGATGTAAATGAATCCACTCAGAACAATGGCCAGAATAAAGGCGATGATCTGATTGTCGGTTAACGAGGAAGCGAACAATCCGATAGCCACAAAAGAGGCTCCCAGGAATAACAAACCGATGTAGGAACCCCACATGCCGCCTGTATCGATATTTCCTTTCGGAAATCCCAGTTGGTACACCGAAAAAAAGTAGATTAGTGTTGGTAAGATAGAAATCACAACCAATATCAAACCGGCCAGATATTTCGCCAGGATCACCTGCAAATCAGTCAGGGGCCGGGTCATCAGCAGTTCGATGGTGCCACTCCGGTTCTCTTCCGAAAAAAACCGCATGGTGATGGCGGGAATGAGGAATAAAAACACAAACGGACCTATCATAAACAATCCGTCGATGTTGGCGTATCCATAATCAAGGATGTTTGATTCAATCGGGAAAATCCAGAGGAATAATCCATTCACCAGCAAAAACACCGAAATAACGATGTATCCCAGCAAAGAATTCAAAAAACCGTTAACCTCTTTTTTAAGTAAAATCCACATCACCGAAAAATTAAGGGGCAAATCTATATAAAAAGTTGCTATTCATTTCTTAAAGTATATTAATAAAGGAACCTGTATCCGATACTTCGTCAATTTCGGGATCAACTTTCATGCATTTTCATTTGAATCCAGCCTGCCCGGTATTTCTGCTGATTTGCAAAATAGATACGAATGAGAACTCACATTATTGTATTGCAGGCTGTTTGGAATCATTTCAAAGAGTGGATAAAAAGACCGATTTTTTGCATAAATCAAAAATGAATATCTAAATTTGCCCCTGACAATAATTATTTTGCTGATCTAAAGATAAATATCATGGCAGATCTCCGGACAAATTACATGGGGCTTGAACTTCGTAATCCCATCATTGTGGGAAGTTCAGGGTTAACCAACAGTGTGGATAAACTGGTAAATCTTGAAAAAGCAGGTGCAGGAGCAGTTGTTTTAAAATCATTGTTTGAAGAGCAGATTGCTTTTCATATTCATAAAACAGTTTCACAAAACGATTCGAATTCTTCGTATCCTGAAGCAGCCGATTATATCAGTAACTACACCAAAGAAAACGATGTGAGCAATTACCTGAACCTGATCAGGGAAGGGAAATCGAAATTGTCGATTCCCATAATGGCAAGCATCAATTGTGTTTCATCATCCGAATGGATCACATTTGCCAAAAAAATTGAAGAAGCAGGAGCTGATGCACTGGAGCTGAATATTTTTGTTCTTCCTTCAGATCCGCATAAAAGTGCCGAGCAAAATGAAGAGGTTTATTTTGACATTGCCATGACCATCGTTAAAGAACTTAAAATTCCGGTTGCCCTGAAGATCAGCTATTATTTTTCGAGCCTTGCCAAAACCGCATTAAAACTCTCATGGACCGGGATAAAAGGAATGGTTTTGTTCAACAGGTTCTTTTCTCCCGATATTGATATCGACAAATTTGATGTAACTGCAACAAATGTCTTCAGTGCGCCTGAAGATCTTCCCATTTCACTTCGTTGGGTGGCGATGTTGTCCGACAGGCTGCATTGTGATATTGCCGCTTCTACAGGTGTGCATTCAGGAACAGCTGTTGTTAAACAATTGCTGGCCGGAGCCAAAGCAGTGCAGATCGCTTCGGCGGTTTATAAAAACGGGAATGAAATTATCAGGGAAATGACCAATTTTGTCGAATACTGGATGGATAAACATGGATTTAAGACCACCGGTGAGTTTATCGGTAAGATGAGTTTCCGCGAAGCAGATAACCCTGCAGCGTATGAAAGAGTTCAGTTTATGAAACATTTCTCAGGTATTGAATAATACAAGAAACTTCAAAAAAAACGGGAACACCTCCAGGAGGGTTCCCGTTTTTTGCAGGATCATGGTTCTATCTTAAAACTATCTTTTTAATAATTTCCGTTGTTCCTGATTTAATCCGTACAAAATACAAACCTGCCGGTTGATCGGAAAGATCGAGTTGTACGCTTTCCTGATTGCTGATTTCATCATTGTTGATGATGGTTTCATTCAATACATTAAAAACAGAAACCTCAATATTTTCAAGTCGTGTGTTCAATGAGATGTTCACATCGCCTGTTGTTGGATTGGGGTAAATGGCGATTGAACTATTGAGCAGTTCTTCTGAAATACCTGTACAAACCGAGCACATAATTTCAAAGCTCTCGGATATTTCACCGGTTCCGCAATCGTTTTCTGCCATTACGGTCAGTGTTGCAGTACCTTCCCAATCTGCTGTCCATTCAACGGTTGCGTTCATACCTGAACCACTAATGGAGCCAGCATCTTCCGGGAAAATCATCCACATGTAACTGTCGGCATTGGCAGCACCAGCTGTGGTATATTCAGAACTGGTAACAACGTTTGTACACACTTCTGCATCCCCTTGCGGCATAGCCGCCTGAGCTGGTTCGGTTATCACGGTCACGTAGTCTTCCAGCATCATTGATGCTGTTTCTGTACCGTCTGAAACTTCAAGTGTAACATCGTAAGTGCCCTCCGTTGCATACATCACCACCGGGTTTTCATCTGTTGAGGTAGCCGGGGTGCCGCCTTCAAAAGTCCAGCTCCAGCTTACAACATCGCCGCTTGACTGATCGAAAAATTCAACTTCTCCTTCTTCACAAACTTCTGTAATATTGCTGTTGAATACAGCCTGAAGCGAAATGTCGATTCCCAGAAACTCCATATATTTCTGCATCAGTTCTTCTTTGGTTGAAGGAGAAGCACCATCCACAAGACCGCCAAATTCATGCGACACACCTATCGTTTTATAAGTGCCCGCATCGTTGGCAACACCTGTTCCATAAGCGGGAGACTGATTCTGGAAGATTTCCACAGCAGGTGAAATGGCTTCGATGCGGTCGATCCACTCGTTATCGCCGCTATAATTAAAACTCATACTTTCGGTGAATGTTCCGGCTTGTCCGACTTGTGCGCTCAGATCACCGGATCCGTCATTGGTTCCGTTGATATTAAACATGGCATGCACAGGTGTTTGGGTATCATAATACCATGTGTCGCCGCCTTCCATGTAAAGTGCACCGCCGTTGTTCAGGAAATCTGCAAGTGCCTGTCCTTCTGAATTGGAAAGGATATAATTATTTGAGTAAACACCCAGGAAAACGAAAATGGTAGAATAGAGATTTAGATCGGGAGGTAACGAACCGGCCGATTCATATGAAACATCCATATTTACAAGGGCATTCTCCATTTCGGATGCAGAATTCTGGTTGCCGTCCATATCCACGATCAGTATCGGTATCTGACCAATCACAACGTCAAATGCCCCGGAACCACTGATTTCCATATCGGCATTCATTTCAAACATAAGATCGACCAGGTGTCCGGCAGGTGTGTTGGCTGCAGCAGTTACGCTGAATGTTCCGCTTCCTGAATTTCCGCCAATCAGGTCACCGAAATCAACAGATGAAGAATTGATGGTCAGATAAGGATCGTTTTCCATTAGCTCACCCATAATGTTATATGCTTCAGAGCTACCGGTGTTTTCGATATAAACCATCACGTCGGCGGTTTCACCCGGATCGAGTTTGTTGTTACCGTTTCCGGTCGGATCGCTGATCTCAATATCAGCAAATTCCAGAACCGGAGCGTGACCCATAATGGTAAACGTGCTTTCCCATGTTTGAGAACCATCTGTTGCTGATACATCAAATACCGCAGTATGGCCATCCGGAATGTCATTGGCAACATCATAGGCAAATCCATCGGAAACAACAGCTGTTGCCCCTGCTGCGATGTTGCCGTAATTTTCACTATCGTCGGTAATGGTTACATACATATCCGTTGTGCTGATGGTTACTTCAACATTGTCAGCTTGCTGAACACCAACATTTTCAACCGTTAATGAAAGCATATTTGCTTCACCGTAGTCCATCATTCCGTTGTTATTACCGGTATTATCACCAATGGTGAAAGATTCTCCAACTACATATGGTCCGGTTGGAGGGATTACCTCCACAAGGCTGGTATACCTGAAATAATTTTGCATGGTAATCGTAACCAATACCTGGTCGGGTGGCGTTTGTCCGGGGATGTCGATCGAAAGGGGTGTGCCTGTTCCCTCGGCTGTGGCAATAATTTCGCCGTTTACAGTGAGTGAGATCAATGCACCTTCATTGGCAGTAACATCAAAACTGGTAACACCTGCATAGAGAATCGGATTGTGAGAAACTGTTAAATCCTGTGGTAATTCTGAATATACTGAAAGGAATCCGTCTCCATGATGGTGAAACAGATAGTAGGTCACCTCTTTGTTATTGGTATTATAAGGCCAGTTGGATTGCTGGAGGAAATATTTTCCGGCAGCGTTTGCAAATGCCGGCATAATGCCTCTTTCAGCCGGATTTGATCCGTAATTGGGCATAAAGTCAGGCCACATGTTATCAAAAGCCCCCCATACATATGTGTCATTCACAAATGAGTAGGAAACCTCGCTGTCGCCAATGGCACCCAATGCTCCGGAGTTACTGCCGCTGTATTTATGCCGGTGTAGTTTTTCGACCAAACATTCACCCGAATAATTGTATTTTCCGGTTAAACAGTTCACCGACCAGATATAAGTCAGTTCTGTGTTAACGTTGTTGAGTGAATTCACATTGGAATTTGAGAAATCGGGCTCACCCCAGAGGGTTTCCGATCCATGGTCGCGGTGAAGCAACATAAATGATCCACCGTTTATTGCGTTTACCACATCACTACCACCGCCATTCCAGTTAGAGTTGACCTGGGCCGGTGATGCCGGAATGTAATCAAGTCCGTTGGGTCCGAAAAAGTTCAGTACCGTACTGGTATTGGTTGCAGTTGACCAGGTTCCGCTATTCGGATTACCATTATAAATAGCATTTACCCGGGTGGTGGTTTTGCCAAGTTCATTTTCCCAAAAACCGGCAACAGATTCGGTACATATCTGGAACCACCTCTCGGTTTGATAACCGAGGCAGGTCATCGGGTTGTTATAGAAATCAGGGTTTGTGGGTGGATTTCTTTCATAATCGATAAATTTTGTAACCATGGTCTCAAGCTGTGTTGCATTGGCCGCAGTCATCCTGGCGGTCATGATATCAGGCATGTGATTGTTGTTTATATCGCCATAAATGTTATCTGAAACGCAATAGTTGTCATAGATGGGAGCGATAACACTGTTTGCAGCGTTGGTTCCATAATCACCCAACAACATAATAACTGAAGGAACAATGTCCCAGTTTGCATATGCATCGTCGATATACGTTTCGATGGTATTGGCGTTGTTTCCACCAATTTCGTCTACCGTTACGATGTCGGTTTTTATCCCTTGTAATGTACGGAATACTTTAATCGAATCAGCCCACTGCAAATAGTCGGCACCGGTTGGAGAAATGATGAGGTATTCACAACCCATATCGTCAGTTGCCTGGAAAGAATGATTGTAGTTCATCTTGGGCATAGATTCGTGGTTGAGCAATATGTCAGATAACAGAACATCCCACCAACGGCTTCTCAAACGGTCTTCTCCAAAATGACCGGAACCTCCGTTGAAAGTGATCTCAACTTTGATATCACGATAAACTGTTAATTCTTTTGTAACCGGATTATATTGAAACGGGGTGATCCCCAGCATGACCACGTCAACACCACGGATCTGGTCCGGATCAGAGATTTTGATCGGTTCGGCCGGATAGGCTTTGTTCACATTATAAATGTTCAGATCTTTGTTGTATTCCAGTGGATCGTCTTCAGTTTCCCACGGAATGCGTGGTGAAGGAGCGATGCTCACATTACTTATGGTTTCAGTACGGGCATCCACAATTCTGAGAACAGCCTGCGCTCCCTGCGGAACAGCAATGTAGCGTCCGGAACCGGGAAGGTTTGGTGCACCTTCATCATTCCAGAGCATTTGGCCCGGAAGCTCAACATTTAACATCTCCTCTCCATTGATTTGCATTGGAGTTAATGCAAAATTTTCGATGGAATAATTGACGGTTACTTTGTTGTTGTCCTGACTTTCAAGGGTATACCCTGCCTGGCCCCAACTGTCGTTATATTCGAATTCCTGGGAATATGAAATCCCCTGTATTAACAGGAAAAGTCCGGTTAAGACCAAAAGACTCCTCATGCGGTTTTTTGAAAAAATACGCGTAAAACTTTTCATAAATGATAAGATTGATTTAAATTAATAAATAATTCGACCGAAATCGGATAACCTCTGGTTTTTAGAAAAGGGTTTTGACGAAAGGTAAAAATCTTTGAACCTGATCCTTTACGTCCTATGAATCAACATTCGGCATTTTGATTCGTTCACTTCTGACATTTCGAATTTCCAAAATGTTGCACATATTTACGAAAAGGGTACCTCAATACCTGTTATTTAACAGAAAAATAACAAAATTGATTCGGATCAAAGTAGATCAGAAGTAAAGGGATATACTTCAGTGGTTCAAAAAATTTGTTTCTGACAAAGAAAAAGCGCCTTCAGGGAGGCGCTTTTTCTACGAAGTACTTAATAAATGATTGGCTCTATTTCCTTACGATCACTTTCTCGATTACCTCGGTTGAGCCGTTTTTAATTCTTACAAAATAAAGTCCGGATGCAAATTCAGAAAGATCTACCTGAATTGCTTTACTGCTCTGAACATCTGTTGTCAGGGTTAAAAGACTTTTATTTAATACATTAACGATGGAGATCTCGGTTTGACCCAGATCGCGGTTAAACTCAATATTAAGTTTATCACTGGCAGGATTCGGGAAAAGGCTGATGGTTTCTTTCAATTGCATTTCATCCAAACCTTCACAGATTCCACAATAAATTTCTATTTCTTCTGAGAAATCGCCCTCCCCGCAATCATTTTCGCCTTTCACTTTCAGGTATGCAGTTCCTTCCCAGAATTCGGTCCATGAAATAGTTGCCATGGTTCCGTCTTGTGTTAGTACTCCTGCGTCTTCCGGTGTAAGTTCCCACATATATGAATCAGCTGTAGCCAGCGGATCAATCTCATATTCGGTATCGGACAGATATGGAGGATTTGTACAAACAATAGTCATACCTGCTGGCATTCCGGGTTGTCCGGGTTCTGCATTAACAGTGATATAATCTTCCAATGTCAGCGATGTTGTTTCTGTTCCGTCAGTAATTTCCAGGGTTACGTCAAATGTACCTTCGTTGAAATAGACGATCATCGGATTTTGCTCAGTTGAAGTTTCGGGGTATCCTCCTTCGAATGTCCATAACCATCCTGCGACGGAACCGGTGGACATGTCAGTGAAGTTAACAACATCACTTGTACAGATGTCGGTTTCGCTGGCTGAGAAAAGTGCCTGCATGCCGGGGGGTGTCATCCCAAAGAAATCAAGATAAGCAAGCATCAACTCTTCTTTCGTGGAAGGAGATGAGCCGTCGTTAAGTCCGCCAAATTCAAATGAGGCTCCGATCGTTTTATAATCGCCGGCATCATATGCCACACAAGCGCCATAGGATGGAGTTTGATTATCGAAAATTTTATAAGCGGGATTGACAGCTTCGATATGATCCATATAATTATTTTCACCTGAATAGGAGAAACTCATCCCTTCGGTAAAGGTGCCATCCTTGCCGATTACCGTTCCCATATCGCTTGTTCCATCACCAGTAGCATTGATGTTGAACATGGAGTGAACGGCAGTAGGACTATCGTAATACCAGGTGTCACCACCTTCCATATAGAGGTTCCCGCCGTTGTTCAGGTAATTTGAAAGCGTAGTTCCCTCGGCCGATGAAAGTACATGGTTACTGGAGTAAATTCCCAGGAAAACAAATACGGAAGAATAGAGATTCAGATCAGCGGGGAAGGAAGTCATCATTTCGCATGAAACTTCCATATTTTCAAGGGAAGCCTCCATTTCTGCTGCCGAGGAGTGGTTTGGATCAAGGTCAAGCAGCAGAACCGGAATCTGACCAACCACAAGGTTAAAGCTGCCGTTAGCTGATATACCAAGATCAGCGGCAATATCCAAAAGGAAATCGACCATATGTCCGGCCGGTGTACCGGCTGCCGCATCAACTGAAAAAGTACCGGTGGCTGTTGAAGTTCCATTGATATCTCCATAGCTGATTTGTCCGGTGGATATGGTTATATACGGGTCGGAAGTTGAAAGTTCACCAAGCACTTCAAATGCATCGGAAGAACCGTTGTTTTCAATGGTGACGATCAGGTTTGCCGTCTCTCCCGGGTCAAGTTTCCCGTTACCATTGCCTGAGGCGTCGTTAATGGTTACTTCTCCCAATTCGAGATATGGAGCATGTCCCTCAATTGTAAAAGACGAGTTCCAGGTTACATCACCATCACCGTTAGCTTCCACATCGATAATGACAAACTGCCCATCGGGAATGTCAGCCGCAACGTCGAAAGCAAATCCATCTGTTGCCCATAAAACTTCATCCGGTGCCAGCGTTCCATAATCACTTGTAGCGTCTGTGAAAGTCAGGTAAGAGCTGTTGCTCGAAAGTGTAACAACTACATTGGTAGCTTGTGTAATCCCAACATTTTTCATAGCAAGCGAAAGCAGGATTGACTCACCGTAATCCATCAGTCCATCGTCGTTTCCGCCAGCCTGATCATTAAGTGTAAAGGAGTCTTTGATCACATACGGACCATCTTGTGGAATAATGGCAATATCTGCCTGGTAAGGAAGATGATTGTGTGCAGAAACAGTTAAAACAGCATCTCCAGGGTTTTGAACGGGTTCGTCAAATTCCAGTTCAATATATCCTGACGCATCTGTGTAACCAACGGCATAAACGGATTGATCATCATTCGAAATGCAAACCAACGCATTTTCAATGGGTCCACCACTTCCGGTAACAGTAGCAGCATATGTGCTTAATCCGAGGAAAAGCTGGTCGTCATGTAACACAGTCATGTTGGCGGGTTGCAAAGTCCAGGGTTCGAGCGATGCATCTCCCAGCCACAGGTATGTCCTGACATTCGATCGTCCTATGGTTCCGTGAACATTCAGTACCGTGATGTTTGCGAAATTAGTTACATATCCGATGTTATAAATACCTTCTTCGAAAACAGCTTTATACATCTCTTTATCGTAATCGTGATTGGGGATGGTATAAGAAGGAATGATGGCTCCGTTGGCCGCAACCGAGGCAACAGGGGATTTCATAAAATCTTCACAGAGACAGTTGCCGGGATGAGCCACAATATCCATGTTATCACAGCACACATCAAAAAATACAAATAACCGGTCGTCGTTGGTCAGTTGGTTTACGTGCTGTGCAGTAAAACTTCCCTGCGGGCACCACTCCCAAAGTTCGGTTGCACTGCCGTGTCCCCGATAGTTGAAAATACCGCATGAATTATTATTTACATAGTTTACTACCTGGGTATTGGTATAACCTGCTCCTCCATAGGCCTGCTCAAAGATCGGGGTTTGAAGGGGATAGGAATAGGTTCTGATCTCTTCACAGCATTGGGTGTATTTGCCGGGATATTGTTCTGAGTGAGCGATCAGTATGCTGTTTTCAGCCCAATTGCTGCTTGCATCAGGTGCAAAATAATGATCCAGTGTTTTCTGAACCTGCAGTTCGAGTTCTGTCAGGTTATCGTAAGTGAAACGCCCGATGGCCAGGTCGGCATAGTGATCATCGGCACCATCCATACAGGTATACCAGCTATCACTATACGATGCATCTTCACCGCCGGGTGCCCAGTAGTACATAGGTACATCATTCGATCCGCCGCCATTTCCACCATTGGGATAGGCATCACCTACCATCAGCACATACTCAAGTCCTTCATTGTCATAAAGTGTGGTAATATAATTTTTGAAATCCTGGGGAACGGAAAAACCGGTTTCCATGGTTTTAACCTCTACCCTGAAGCCCTGCTGGTTTTTCCAATCCACGAGGGGTTGAATGGCTCCTAAAGCTTCTGTGTTGGTGATCACGAGGTATTTAATATCCGAATTTGAGAGAAAACTTTTCGTAATGCCGAGGGTTTCAAAATTCAGGATGCTGCTTTCGTACATTTTATAAAACGTAGGCGAAACAAAGCCATCCCTGTTCAGCACAAGATTTTCGTCATATCCGCTAAATGATATTTTGATCTCGATATGGGTAACTGCCTCCAGCTCACCTGCTGACGGGTTGTAGCTGAACGGAACAACATGAAGATTGGTGATTTTTACATCACGCCAGATGCCCGTTCCATCAAGATATACCTGTTTGCCGGGGAATATTCTCGACTCGTTGTAAAATTCTTTTTCCATAACAAATTCATGATCGAATCCGCCCGGGTTGTCTGTTGTTGGTGTTTGGAAGGGATAGATGTGATACCCTTCTAATTTAACCGTTTGCATGCTGATAACTTCAACAGAGGCGATCCGGTTTCCCGGGATACCGATCAATTCGTTCAACATGGGTAATTCAGGTCGTCCTACTTCTTTGGTAGTTTGATTTGGAATGAGTTCCAAACGCTGAAAATTTTGATCATCCTGATTTAACTCAGTAACATACATTCCGCTGATGTCAACTGAGAGCACAACCTGATCAACAGTTTGTTCCTGTAAAGTGATTTCAGGAAGTTGTGCATCATCGGACGAAAATCCGACCCATGTTTTTTGGGCCAGCAAGCTGATGGACAAAACCATCGCAAGAAGTGATAAAGTAAATGATGTTTTCATTGTAAGTGTTTTTGATTATTTCAATTTGTGATATCCTGATTCAAAGATAATCAATTAATTTTCAATAACGATTTTGGCTGTGTGTGTGCCGTCTCTGTGCATCAATTGAAGAAAATAAACTCCCGGAGTCAGGTCGTCTTTCCCAAAATCGAGTTTATAAATTCCTGCAATTTGTTGCTCGTTATCGGTTAATACTTTGGCGATCCTACCCAGCTTATCGTAGAGTGCAATAGAAACTCTGGAATTTTGTGTTAAACGATACGCAACGCTGAAATGATCAATTACAGGGTTGGGATAGACACTGAAATTCTGTGTTACATGAAGATCTTTCGTACCGGTATAAACAAAATATATCGAATTGGATGCTTCTGACTGGCAACCGAAAGCATTTTCCACCATCACATAATAGTCATCTGTAGCGGTGGGATAATAGGTTTGTCCGGTTGCACCTGAAATGGCTCCATCCGAATTATACCACTGGTTTCCTGAAGCTGCATCCGAAACCAGGTGGTCGCCTGACTGCGTGATGGCCGGTGTTTCCGGAACCGGATTCACTGTGATCATGATCTCATCCGTTATGGTGGAGTTACCATCGTCAACGGTAACTTCGTAGGTAATTGTTGCTGTTGGTGTAGCCACCGGATTTTGAATGTCCGGGTCACTTAATCCGGTTGCCGGCGACCAGGAATAGGTGTAATTTCCTGATCCTCCCGTTGCACTGGCATTGAGTTGCGAACTTTCTCCTTCGCAGATTGCAGCAGGCAAAGCCGTTGCAAATACACTCAGTGGATTAGCCGATCCCCCTGCCGAGGGGAATATGATGTAATCAATCCAGGCACAATCCTCACCATTCGCCACACTGTAGTCCTTCTCATAAACCCATTTAAAGGTATGTGTTCCGGCCGTTACATCAAAGGAGGCTTCCTGCCATCCCTCTTCTCCTGACCAGCTATCCTGTTCATTGTTGTCGATATAAAAACGGAGGTAATCATAATCTGCTTCTGATGAAACTTTCAAAAAGAAAGAGATCTCACCATCGATACTTACATCCATTTCTACCATCATCTCTGAAGTTTGCTGGTTGCTGATGGTACCAGATTTGGCACAATACGTTCCTTCATATGGTTGATTGGAGGAAATGGCCCAGTCGGCACTGCCGTCAAATTGCCAGCCGTAGGCATTAAAATCACCGGATTCAAAATCCTCGATGGATAGTCCGACCGGTAAATCAAACCAAAGATCTTCGTAATACATTCCGCAAAGCAGTTCAACCCACAGGTTTACTGTGCTTCCCAGGGGTGCATCATCACTTACTTCAACTGTAAAATCTGCTACCTCTGTAGTATTCACCGATAATGAACCAAGGTTTTCTGATCCTGCAATAACTGTCAGGTCGGAGCTGTTGGAAGTCAACATACCCATAACAGCCTGGCTGCTAATATGCCCGGTATTCATCATCTCAACTTCAATATCGGCAGTTTCACCCGGATCGAGGATTCCGTTCCCGTTACCCTGATCCGAATCATTTACTGTGATTGCTCCAATGTGGAGATCGGGGGCATTTATGACGATGCTGAAATTTGAAACCCAAACATCATCCCCTGTGGCCTCCAGCTCAAACTGAACTTCGTGTTGATCAGGAATGTGGTCGCTGGTTATAAATTCAAAAGCACCCTCAACATTCATAACGCTGTTGGCTAAAATGGTTCCGAACAGTTCCGTATCGTCAGAGATAGAAATGTAAGTATCATTCGAGGATATTGTTACCTGCACGTTATCGGCATTTTCTGCACCCACATTTTCCATCTCCATATCGAGTTTGAGTATTTCGTCGTAGTCGGGTTGTCCGTTGGCATTTCCCTGGCTGTCATCAACCTGGTATTCGCTGAAAATAACATAAGCGCCGTCGTTGGGAATGATGTCAACAGGATAGGTTACCGGCAAACAATTGTATCCGGAGACTACCAATTGAGCTTCACCCACTTCAGAAAATATGGGATCGAAACTGATGGTAACATGCCCGGAAGCATCGGTATATCCCTTTCCATAAATAATTTCATCTTTTATAACAGCACAAAGAAATCCCTCTAAAGGTGCACCACCTGACGAAACATTTACATCTGTGGAGGTAACGCCAATCGGAATGCTGTTTTGAAAGTTCGTTTGGATTGAAATGGGTTCAGCTGTCCAGACGCTCAAAGCGGGGTCGCCGAGGATATTGATATCATAGAAATTCCATCTGAGTGCACCTTCTTCCCACTGACCGGGGGCTGTTACCCAGGGAGCAGTTTGGATTTTTGCTTCGGTGAAGGCTGCACCCAAATGTTGCATTTTATGGTGATACATGGCATCAACCATCTCGCGGTGGAGGTGGGCTGCAGGGCCCTCGGTCTGGCCTTCGTTAAACCAGCCGTATCTTGAATTTCCGATAACCGAAACGGCAAAATTGTCGATCGTAACCATTTTTTCCATGATGCAGTCATTGTCGTCGAAAGCACCGCAAATACATCCATGCGACTGGAACAATGTGTAGTTGTGATCCACTCCATTCGCTCCTGAAAAATTGGAATTAGTGATATCGGAATTGCTCATGTAAGCTACATAAGTTGAGTTGGCATGACCCACGTGATGAATAAACTGCCTGCCGGCATTGATCTCTGCCCGAAGATCGTTTGCGCTCCATGATGAAACTGATTCATATAGTTTGTGGTAATTTACGGTTTCAGGAATTCCCCAGGTTACGTAGCCGTTTTCGTCGTGATAACCGATCAGCATTTCGAGGTAATCCGAACCATACGTATCGGGATTGGAATAGAGCCATTCGCCCGCCATGGTTGTTTCGTTGAATTCACCCAAAACGGGTTCGTTCTGATACATGTAGGATTTATGGATGAGGTTTTCAAGTTCGCCGGCATTGCTGAAGGGAAACCTGCCGACTGCAACTTCGGGAAGGAGGTCGTCTTCGCCCGGTTCGCCCCAACGGTTGTCGCCATCGTCGTTCCAGGTGCCATCGAGTGCTGCATAATAAAGATCTGCCGGAATGTCGGAATCTTCGTAACCTGAACCGGATTGAACATAGCAATAAAAACCACGATATGGCACATGTTCAACGTCGCCACCCAACAAAACAAATTCGATATTATGGTTCTGGTATTGATCGATGATAAAATTCCTGATCTTCTCAGGTTGATCCTGTCCGGTGATGGAACTGTAAATGGTTTCTGTGGTAATCAATTCGGTTTTAATCCCCCTATTGTTATACATGTCGACGAATTCCTGGAAATCAGATTCAAACTGAGATGGTGTAACAATCAGAAAATCATAATCATCACTGTCTTTGGTTGCTGTGGGATATTGCGAAATCATTTCAGGATTTTGAATAAACCCGCTGAGTTTCTTTGAAATGCCTTTTTTTGAAGTTTGGTTGCTCAGGGCCAATATCCCTTTTTCTGAAGATCTTGTGTGAAATATAACTTTTACTTTTTTATAGTAAGTCACTTTTCCGGTGGCCGGTACAATATTAACCGGTGTAAAAGAATACAAACCGATTGCATAGCCATTCATAAAGGCTGTTTTGGTATGCCCACCAGAAGTTGATGGATAAATTCCGGTTTGAGCATAAATGGCTTCGTTAATTTCAAAAGAGCCGTTTCCCGGTTCAGAAAGCGGACGTGAAGGCTGCATGGGATAAAGGGTGTAAGTTCCGGGCAACTCTGTTTGATGGTCGCAATAGAGATCTACTGCATAAATTTCTTCACCCGGGGGAAGTAAAAGAGATACCTCCTGGTAAGGAAGCGTGGGTTCTCCGGTTAAGCCGTTCTGCATCAACCCCTCCATATCAAGGATTTGGTATCCATTGATGTAGTTTAAGCCGGGTTTGGTAAAATAGTAGGTTTGTTCAATTATTCCTGCCTGAAGCAGGATAAACAGGTTTGCAAATAATAATGCAAGTAATACTTTCTTCATTTGAACTTGTTTTTATCGCAATTTTTTAAATATAAATATTTGGGTTATGTATTGTGAATAGGACAAACCGGAATCGCAAAAAGTTGTTTTGAAATGCCTGAAATACCTATCGTTTTATTTTGATATGCAGTTTACCTATTTGGCCGGAAAAAGTTTACAAAAATTTTCCTGATTTTCCGGTAGGTGAATATTTACAGCTAAAAAGAGACAGTAGGGAAAATAATATAGATTTTACATCAATGTGTGTAGGGTTTGTTGTAATGCATATTTCAGCGAATAAATAAACCTATTTTATATGTTTGTCGATAATCTGCAGAAAGTCGTTGATTTGGACCGGTTTGGCTATATAATCATCACATCCAGCAGCAAAACATTTTTCTTTTTCGTCTTCCATTGCAAAAGCAGTTTGCGCAATTACCGGAAGGTTTTGGGCAATTTTTTTTATTCTCCGGGTGGTTTCCAATCCATTTAATTTGGGGATACGGATATCCATTAAGATTGCATTGAATTTTCTGTTTTTAACTTTTTCGATGGCATCAAGTCCATTTACTGCCCTTTCGACGGAGATTTTTGTATTGCTTAAAATGTTTTTAAAATAGAGGAAACTCCCATCATCATCTTCTACAATCAAAATGCTTTTATCTTCCCAGTCGATATCTTTCAGTGGGCTTTTTGTACTTTTTTGTTCCGCCATTTCATAACCCACTCCCATTTCAAATTTTTGATAAGGAAGGGTAAAATAGAATGTGGAACCTTGCCCTTTTACGGATTTAACCCAAATTTCACCTCCCAGGATTTCCACCATTTTGCGTGTTATGGCAAGCCCAAGTCCGGTTCCGCCATATAATTTTGTATCGGAGTCGTTGGCTTGTCTGAAACTCTCGAAGATGATATCGAGTTTGTCGCTGTGAATACCAATTCCCGTATCACGAATGTAAAATTCAATAACCCTGATCTTGTTCTTTGAAACAAGTCTGTATCCGTATTCGATCAGTCCGGATTCAGTAAATTTTATGGCATTGTTCAACAGGTTTCTGAAAATCTGTTTAAAGCGATCAATATCGGTATAAACTACTGTGTTGCCTTCAGGCGGTGTTTTGAAACGCAGGGTTATATTTGACTTTTCCGGCTTGGTCTTTAAAAATTCCTTGTACGAATCGTACAATTCTTTCAGAATGTGGTCGAGGAAATATTGGGATTTGAAAACTTTGAACTGTCCTGCTTCAATTTTAGAAATGTCGATAATATCATCGATCAAATGGAGTAAATCATTTCCACTGGTTTGTATCAGATCGATGAAATGATTTTTATCGTCTTCACCTATATTTTCAACATTGAGCAATTGGCTAAACCCGATTATGGCATTCATCGGTGTTCTGATCTCATGCGACATATTAGCCAGAAAGGCAGATTTCAGCCGGTCTGATTCTTCGGCTTTTTCTTTTGCCAGGATCAATTCTTTTTCCATTTTTTTCCGCTCGGTAATATCCTCTTTCATGCCAATATAATGGGTAACTTCTCCTTTGCTGTTTTTTAACGGAAATATGTTTGCGGATTCCCAATACGTTTCGCCATTTTTTCTCCTGTTCTGGAATTCTCCGTACCATTCCTGTCCGTGGGTGAGTTTGTCCCACATGGCGGTGTAAGTTTCTTTGGGTGTGTTCCCTGATTTCAGGAATTTGGGATTCCGGCCTACAGCCTCTTCAAATGTATATCCTGTAACCCTGGTAAATCTTGGGTTTACATATTCGATTTTTGCATCCAGATCAACGATCATCACGATGTTTGGACTTTGCTGAACCGAGCGTGAGAGTTTTCGTATTTCTTCTTCGGCTTTTCTTTGTTCAGTAATGTCTGTTATCAGCCCTTCCAGAGCAACCAGTTCGCCATCATCGTCATATATGCCTGTTCCCTGCTCCCACACCCATTTAACTATCTCTTTTGCGGTAACGATCCGGTAAACCATTCGATAGGTTTTTTTATTCTGAATGGCTTGCTGAACACGATCCCAAACCTTGTCGCGGTCATCGGGATGAATGATGTTATTATACGAAAGCTTTTGGTTATTGATAATATCTAAACTTTTGTAGCCGGTAAGGGCAAGGCAGCCACTGCTGATAAACTCCATTGTCCAGTTTCGGTCGTTCAGGCAGCGGTAAGCCATTCCAGGCAGGTTGTCCATTAGTGTTGCCATCCTGCGGTTGCTTTCGCGAAGTGCAAGCTCGGTTTTCTTCCGTGATGTGATGTCCCTCAAAACACCTTCAATTTCGTTTGGGATATTATCCTCATCATACAAAATGCGGGCATTCAGGCTGCAATTTAAAACCTTACCGGTTTTGTGTTGTATTTGCGTATCGAAATCATTGATCTCTCCTTTTTGAAATAGCAATCTTCCTATTTCATCCCATTCTGATGGCGCATAATAAAAGTTTTTTGAATTCTGACCGATGATCTCCGCTGGTAAATAACCTGTGATCCGATATACCGAAGGACTGATTTCTTCAACTACCCCTTTTATATTTGACTTAAAATAGATATCGGGAATAGCATTAAATATCCGTCTGAATTTTTCTTCTTTTTCTTCGAGTATCTTTTGAGCAGCTCTGCGCTCGGTGATGTCCTGGGCAAAAGCTACGATCACATCCTTGCCAAAATAGGTGCCTTTGCTTACCCTGACTTCCTTCGGGAAAACCCTTTTGTTTGAATCAATGCCCCAAAATTCAAATGTTTTTGGTTTTCCTTTATATGCATCCTGCAGATATTTGAATGTTTGCTCAAGGTCGTTCATGCCCGGGGCCGACAGGTCTACAGGTGTTTTTCCAGGAAAATAATTTTTCGGACGTCCGTACATGCTCAGGGCGCCTTCATTAACATCCAGAAATTCACCGTTTTTATTGAGAATATAGATGGCATCGGTGGTGCTGTTGAACAAACCCCTGTAACTTTCTTCGGATTCCCTTAGTTCTTTTTGTGCGTTGATGCGGTCGGTAACATCGTGGGCAATGCAGATTATTCCCAGCGTGCCATCCAGTTCGAAACGGTTTTCGTGTAGCTCGGTATATATCGTTTTCCCGTCTTTTGTTTTACTTTTTGTAATGTGCCGAAGTTTTTCACCATTAAGAATGCGGGCAATGTTTTTATTAACCTCTGCTGAATTGTCGACCGCCAGACTGCTGATATGCTTCCCGATCAGTTCACTGAATGAATATCCCATCATCTGGCAATAGGCTGGATTGGCATCGAAAATGTTACCCTCTTTATCCTCGATCAGGATACCATTCGGGGAAAGATCAAAAAGGGTTCTGTATTGTTCTTTCTTTCTGATGAGTTCCTGCAGGGCTTGTTTCCTGTCGGTGATATCATCAACTATTCCATCGAAATATTTGATTGTTCCACTTTCATCGGAAATGGCTACTGTAAACAAAGAACCTGTAAATACTTCACCGTTTTTTTTGCGAAGTTCAATTTCCCTGTTTCTTACAAATCCATATTTTTCAAGATCTTTTTGAAGATTAATTCTGTCGTCGGCTTTGTTGTATAAATCGAGCACATTTTTGCGCAGCATCTCTTCACGTGATTCATATCCGAACATATTGATAAATGCCGGATTCACTTCAATAAGTTTGCCGTCAGGTCCGGAAGTGCTTCTGTAAATGCCCACCTTGAGGTTATTGGTGAGTGTGCGGTACTTTTCTTCCTGTTCTTTAAGATTTTCAAGGATGATTTTCTGTTCTGTAATATCCCGGCAATTGATGCCAATCCCTTTAACTGAGCCGTTTTCACGGATCAGCCTCGTTTTTTCCTGAACGAAAAGCACAGTACCGTCTTTTCTGATCTTTCGGAATTCTAGTTGTCCGGGATCCCTTTGCTTTTCAAGTATTTCATTGATTTTATTCTTAACATAGGCGAGGTCCTCAGGATGAACTACCTTCCATACTTTTTCTCCGATCAGTTCTTTTTTCTCATAACCCAGCGAATCAGCGCCTGTATTGTTAACTGAAACTACTGTGCCATTTGATTTAACATGGAAATACATGTCAGGAGCATTTTCGTAGTAGCTTACATAGTTCAGGTTGTTTTCGTATTCACTTGTTCCGTGGTTAGTAATGTTTTTGTTTTCAGACTCTTCTGAATATCCCAAAGCATTCAACCTGTTACTAAGCTCTTCAATTTTTAAGAGGAGTTCTTTTTTTGTCAAATTTGAATAATCCATATCAAATTCAATTTAAGAATGACCTGAGAAGGGCGGCTTTTCGGTTGTAAATATAGTGAAATTTAATTAATAATCGCTGGCAATCTATTCTCCTGTGCATTGCGTAGCTTTATTTTCAAAGTTTCATCAAGTATATCAATTGGAGCTATAGGCAGGTTTGCTTCGCAAATAACCTTAAACAGGGAGATGTGGACTATTTAAAGTGGCAGATTATCAGAGTTACACAAGGCTGAATTTACTTTCTTTTTACAGAAAAAGAAAACAAATATTCACTCAAAACAACCAGCACGAGTGTAAATAAAGCGCTGAATAATGTTCGTTGAAGGATGTCGAACAATCCCGGCCATTTAAAAG
This sequence comes from Bacteroidales bacterium, assembly GCA_020438135.1. Taxonomy (GTDB): domain Bacteria; phylum Bacteroidota; class Bacteroidia; order Bacteroidales; family JAADJA01; genus JAADJA01. Next base: position 23,793 of record JAGQVF010000066.1, read on the forward strand.
CCTCGATCATAAAGAGGGAGAAATGATGAATTACAATAAGGAGAAATGAATAGGTTATGAACCATCGTAAACCCAAATCACGGATAGAGGGCAACATGCCAGCTTCAAATTCTTTTCCTGATGCGATGCTCCGGCTTACAAAAGGTCTGAGATATGCGATCAGAACAGATGCTGCAGCATGAATCCCTTGTGTTCCTGTAAAAACATCCACAAACAGCCCGAGAATAAATGATGAAATCAATAACAGCCAACCGGGTGTTTCAAATGGTAACAGCAGAATAAACAAAATATACAGGTATGGATTTATATATCCTCCAAAATTGATGTTGTCAAGGATCAATACCTGAAGGGGTATCAGAATTATAAATCGAATAATATTGGCTATGATAACCGGTCCCATTATTCTTCTTCTTTATTCATTAATTCCGTTTGTTCATCAAGCATCAGGTTATTGATCACATATACATGATGCAACCGGTTATAATCAACCGAAAACCGAATGACGGCATAGTTGAATTTTTCATTTTTTTCCTGTTGGTAATCCTCTACCGTTCCGATCAACAATCCTTCCGGGAAGATCAATGAATTTCCACTGGTTACGATGGTATCACCCTTTTGTAACTTTACGTGTACGGGTATGTCGGTCAGAATGCCTTTCGTGTAGTCGGTCCCATCCCATTCAACACTTCCGAGATGATTGTTCTTTTTGATGCGTCCGTTGAGTTTATATTTTGAATGTAACATCGAAATGATTCTCGAATAGTGATCGGAAACTTCAATCACAGTGCCCACTACACCGTTCGATGTTATCACACCCATATCGGGTCGTATACCGTGATTTGCTCCTTTATCGATCAAAATATAATTATTTTGTTTATGAACGGAGTTCTGTATCACTTTTGCCGATATATAACTGAATAGCGAATCTTTTCGATAGTGTGTTACAGTATCGGTAATCCGGAAAGAATAGTCCATCGCTTTCCGGAGACGGGCATTTTCGGAAGCCAGTTGCTCATTGGCTTTTCGAAGGGTGAGATATTCTGTTATATTGTTGTAGGAATTCAGAACAGTTCCTGTGAAACGGTTGGCCGTGTTGAAAAAAATCGTATGCTGATAATTGTTTTGCACCACCAGGATAAAAGCAAAAGTTTCCAGCAGCAAAAACAAAAAAGTGAAGTTGTTTCGTATTATGTAAGTAAATAACCGTCGCACTTTGCGTGTATCAGAGGGCTTTCAAATTTCCTGAAAATTGTAACTACTTGATCAGGAATGTAAATTTATCGAAGTTCTTCAGTGCAATGCCGGTTCCACGGGCCACGGCTCTTAACGGATCTTCGGCAACCCTCACCGGTAGTTTGGTTTTGAGGTGCAGCCTTTTATCGAGTCCGCGAAGCAGTGAACCTCCTCCGGCAAGGTAAATCCCGGTGCTGTAGATATCTGCTGAAAGTTCCGGAGGCGTCATCTCCAGGGCATGCAATACAGCGGCTTCAATTTTCGAAATCGATTTATCGAGGCAATGGGCGATCTCAGCATAATTTACCTTGATCTCCTTGGGAATCCCTGTAAGCATATCGCGTCCGTGAACCGCGTAATCATCCGGTGGGTTGTCGATTTCAGCCATGGCTGCTCCCACCTCTATCTTGATCCGCTCTGCTGTTCGTTCACCGATGTTGATGTTGTGCTGCTTGCGCATGTATTCCTCAATGTCGGTATTAAAATCATCCCCGGCGATCCGGATGGATTTGTTGTTGACGATCCCCCCCAGTGCAATTACGGCGATCTCACTTGTTCCTCCGCCGATATCAATGATCATGTTTCCGGTAGGTTCCATCACGTCGATACCAATCCCGATTGCGGCTGCCATCGGTTCATGAATCAGTTTCACATCTTTGGCGCCTGCCTGTTCTGCAGAATCTTTCACGGCTCTTTCTTCCACCTCGGTGATCCCGGAAGGAATACAAATAACCATTTTAAGTGCAGGTGGAAAAAGCGGCTTTTTAGGCCAGATCATTTTGATCATTTCCCTGATCATATATTCAGCCGACTGAAAATCGGCAATAACACCATCCCGCAAGGGCCGGATGGTCTTTATGTTCTCGTGGGTTTTACCATGCATCATCATGGCCTCTTTCCCCACGGCGATGATCCTTCCGGTATTGCGCTCAATAGCCACAATTGAAGGTTCGTCAACTACAACCTTGTCGTTGAAAATTATAATAGTGTTGGCAGTTCCCAAATCAATGGCGACTTCCTTTGTTAAGAATGAAAACAGCCCCATATGCTTTTTATTAAGTAGTTATCAAACAATGATTCAGCTAAATTACGTTAAAAATCAATTAATGTTTAAAATGCCTGATTCCTGTGAATACCATGCTCAGGTTGTTTTGGTTACAATAATCGATCGAATCCTGATCACGCACCGAACCGCCGGGCTGAATCACTGCGGTAATTCCGGCTTTATGCGCAATTTCCACCGAATCGGCAAACGGAAAAAATGCATCCGATGCCATCACCGATCCTTCCAGGTTAAAACCAAATTCTTTGGCTTTGCTAATGGCCTGTTTCAATGCATCCACCCGGCTGGTTTGCCCAACACCGCTTCCGAGTAACTGGCCATTTTTAGCCAGTACTATTGCATTCGACTTTGTGTGTTTTACGATTTTATTGGCAAAAAGCAGGTCGGATACCTGGCTTTCTTCAGGAGACTTTTCGGTAACAATTTTCAGATCGGAAGGTTGCTCCACATTTAGATCACGATCCTGGACCATGACACCGTTCATGGCGGAACGAAATTGTTTTTTGCCAAAATCATAAGCTTTTTTGCGAAGAATGATCCTGTTTTTCTTTGATTTTAAAAGTTCAAGGGCTTCCTCTTCATAACCGGGTGCCAGAATGATCTCAAAAAACAACTTGTTGATCTCTTCAGCGGTTGGTTTGTCAATCTCTTTGTTTGTGATAATCACCCCACCGAATGCTGAAACCGGATCGCCGGCAAGTGCATCTTTCCATGCATCCAAAAGGTTGCTTCGACTGGCTAATCCACAAGCATTGTTGTGCTTGAGAATAGCAACGGCAGTCTCTTCAAAATCGCTGATCAGGTTGATCGCTGCATCCAGATCCCCGAGGTTGTTGTATGAGATGGCTTTGCCATGAAGTTGCTCGAACACATCTTCCAGGTCGCCATAAAAGTATCCGTTTTGATGGGGATTTTCACCATAACGCAGTTTTTTAGCATGACTGAACCCCGCTCTGAAAAATTCCGCATCGTCACCTGCAAAGTAGTTATAAATGGCAGTATCGTAATGAGATGAAACAGCAAATGCCTGGGCCGCAAAACGTTTACGGTCTTCAATTGTCGAATAACCCTCTTTTTCTTTTAATAAACTGATCAATTCGTCGTATTGTCCGGCCGACGATATAATCAAAACATCTTTAAAATTTTTTGCGGCTGCCCTGATGAGTGAAATGCCACCAATATCGATTTTTTCGATGATCTCTTGTTCATTGCTGGTGGAGGCTGCTGTTTTTTCGAAAGGATACAGATCAACAATCACCAGGTCGATCTCAGGAATTTCATATTGATCAAAATGATTCCGGTCCTCATCATTGTCCCTGCGGCCTAAAATTCCTCCGAAAACCTTTGGATGCAGGGTTTTTACCCTTCCTCCCAAAATGGATGGATAACCGGTAAGTGACTCAACAGATTGCACTTTAAAACCCAATTCTGAAATAAATTTATAGGTTCCACCAGTTGAATAGATATCAATATCGAATGCTGCCAATAATCCGGAAATTTCATCCATTCTGTCTTTATGAAATACCGAGACCAGTGCATTTTTGATTTTCTTCATTTTCAATAATTCTGTTAAGAGAGCTAATTATCAATTCGTTTGCAAAGTAACAACTAAAATTCCTTAGGGGTATCGTGTAAATGATTTAATTTTACGATTTATTTATATACTGCTTCGGCTCATGTTACTTCTCAAACTCATCGGCGAAAGTTTTTTATTTGCCTTCCAGGCGATCATCGTTAATAAGGTGAGAACCATTTTGTCATTGCTTGGAATTACCATCGGGATCTTTTCAGTGATTTCGGTGCTGACTATTTTTGATTCGATGGAGCTTGCTATCCGTGGTAGCATTGAACAACTCGGCGATAATGTGTTGTTCGTACAAAAATGGCCCTGGGAAGGCGGTAATGATTATCCCTGGTGGAAATATTACCAAAGGCCCGAGCCCGACCTGGATGATCTGAAAGAAATTAAACGCCGCAGCCTTGCTTCCGAAGCAAGTGCCTTTATGTTCGAAACACGTCGTACCGTTAAATATAAAAGCAATAGCATTGAGGATGTATCGGTAATGGGTGTTTCACACGATTACAACAAAGTAATGTCGATCGATCTGGCGGAAGGAAGGTATTTTACTTTGCTCGAATCTCAAAGCGGGCGTAATGTGGCCATGATCGGAAATAATATTGCTGAGAATCTGTTTCCGGGAATTTCTCCGATTGGCAAAGAGGTGAAGGTTTTTGGAAATAAAGCGGAGGTAATTGGTATCCTGCGTAAAGAAGGGGAGGACCTTTTCGGTAATTCATCTGATAACCAGGTGATCATCCCTATAAATCTTGCCCGGAAATTTGTAAATCTGAATGAGATCAGCACCACCATCCTGGTGAAAGCAAAGCCCTCTGTTTCGAACGATGAATTGCGTGATGAACTGGTGGGTGTATTGCGTTCGGTCAGGAAACTTAAACCAAGAGCGGAAGATGATTTTGCCATCAACGAAACCAGTATCATTTCTCAGAATTTTGATACAGTTTTTGGTGTGATCGGGTTGGTAGGTTGGGTAGTTGGTGGATTTTCGTTGCTGGTAGGTGGTTTCGGAATCGCTAACATTATGTTTGTTTCGGTCAGGGAGCGTACCAGCCAGATCGGTATTCAGATGTCGCTTGGCGCTAAAAAGTTTTTTATCCTTGCCCAGTTTTTGTTCGAGGCGGTTTTCCTTTCCCTTTTCGGAGGTATCATTGGCTTACTGATCATTTACCTGCTTGTTTTGATGTCGAAAAACTTTCCCTTCGAGTTGATCCTTACGTTTCAAAATATTATGATCGGGATGTCGGTTTCTATTCTTATCGGTCTTATTGCCGGAATTGTTCCTTCATGGGTTGCCTCCCGTCTCGATCCTGTAGAGGCCATGCGGTCAACATTTTAGAAGCTTTAAACAACAGCTCAATCCACTTCCGATTACAATCAATTACCATAAATTACCCTCAAAACCCCAACACCACCTCACTGAGATTTCTCAACCAAAAATGCATTATTTTCAATAGAATTTATTTGCATTTTTTCATTTTTAAGTAAGCTGTTGGCAATTGACAGATTGATAATTTATCGTCAAAATATTAATATCTTCGCATCGATATTTTTATAACTTTACGCCTTTAAATCAGTTTATGGACAAGCGCTGGGTACTAAAAAAACAGGGAGATGAGGATACGATCCGGCACCTGTCGGAGGTGTTGAATATCGACCGTAATCTTGCCAATTTACTTGCTCAGCGAGGTATCAAAACCTTTGAAGAAGCCCGTTCATTTTTCAGACCATCCCTCGACGAACTGCACGATCCTTTTCTGATGAATGACATGGAAAAAGCGATCGAACGGATTGATGCAGCGATCGCCAACCAGGAAAAAATTCTGGTTTACGGTGATTATGATGTAGATGGCACTACTGCAGTTTCGCTGGTTTATACTTTTTTGAAAAGCGTTTATAACAACATCGATTTTTATGTGCCCGATCGTTACGATGAAGGTTATGGCATTTCATACAAGAGTATCGACTTTGCGGCTGAAAACGGGTTCACACTTGTAATCGTTCTGGATTGCGGGATCAAAGCTGTCGAAAAGATCAAATATGCTAAAGATCGAGGTATTGACTATATCATCGCAGATCACCACCGGCCGGGAGATGAATTACCGGAAGCGGTGGCAGTGCTCGATGCAAAACGGCCCGACAGTACCTATCCTTATGATGAACTTTCAGGATGTGGCGTTGGCTTTAAGTTGATACAAGGCTATGCTGCAAAGAACAACATTCCGTTTGAAAACCTGATAAAATACCTGGATCTGGTGGTGGTGAGCATTGCCTCCGACATCGTTAAGATCACAGGAGAAAACCGAATTCTTGCCTATTATGGTTTGCAACTGATCAATAGTAATCCCCGGCCGGGCATTGAGGCTATTTTGCGTTTTAGCGGTATTAATCGATTAGCAAATGGAAAACATACTGCTGAAAAATCGATCTTCAGTAAAAATCTTACCATCAGTGACCTGGTTTTTTTGGTTGGTCCCCGGATTAATGCTGCCGGCAGGATTGAAAGTGCGCGTAATTCTGTTAAATTGCTCATTGCTGATAATGTTTCTGAAGCAGCTGAACTGGCTGAGCGCATCAACGATTTTAATACGGAAAGAAAGGATCTGGACGCCCAAACAACACTTGAGGCTACACAAATGATCGTTGATGATGCCGAGTTGCAAAAAGCCAAATCAACCATTGTGTATGACCCCGGATGGCACAAAGGGGTGATAGGCATTGTGGCTTCCCGGTTGATCGAAAGCTATTACCGGCCCACCATCGTCCTTACCAAATCAAACGGTTTGATTACCGGATCGGCACGCTCGGTTAAAGATTTTGATGTGTACGATGCAGTGGATGCCTGTAGTGATCTGCTCGAACATTTCGGTGGCCATAAGTATGCTGCCGGACTATCATTGAAACCTGAAAATCTTGATACTTTTAAGAAGCGCTTTGAAGAATTTGTTTGCGACAATATCACCAGCCTGATGATGACTCCTGAAGTGGAGATTGATGCGAAGATCAGCCTGAATGATATTAATAAAAAGTTTTTCAGGATTCTTAAGCAATTTGCTCCTTTTGGCCCCGGCAATATGTCGCCTGTTTTCCTGAGCGAAAATTTGATCGACACAGGGCATGGAAGGGTTGTCGGTAAAAATCACCTTAAACTGGAAGTAGTTCATAAGGATATTCGCGGATTTCCTGTCTCGGCAATTGCTTTCCAACAAAGCGAACACCTCGATCACATCAAACAAAGCAAACCTTTCAATATTTGTTACCATATTGAAGAAAACGAATGGAACGGTACGGTGAATCTTCAACTAAACGTGAAAGATATCAAACCGGTGGTGGAGAATGAAGGCTACTACTAATTCACTTCCCTGATACCTTTTGTAAATTTCCCACCAAAATGGGATCATGCTAAGTTCCTATAAAAAATCTTTTTGATTATCCGCTTATCTACCA
>JAGQVF010000067.1 GCA_020438135.1 Bacteroidales bacterium
CAGGAGCAGTTTCTGTTCTTGGATCCGAGTCGATTCAGCAAATCAAACCCGTTAAGGCAGAGGAAGCCCTGCAGGGAACCGTGAGTGGTGTGAGCGTTACACCGCAATCAGGAGCCCCGGGTGCAGGACTTGATATCAGGATCAGGGGTATTTCAACCAATGGAGACCCATCTCCGGTTGTAATTATCGATGGTTATGTGGGCGATCTGAATACCATTAATCCTAACGACATCGAAAGTTTTACCGTTCTTAAAGATGCACAGGCTGCAATTTATGGAACAATTGGTGCCAATGGTGTAATCCTGATCACGACCAAATCAGGCAAAAAAAATTCAGCTACACAGGTTAATTTTAACAGTTCATTCGGAATTCAGGAAACCACGCGTATGCTTCCTGTTTTAAACGCAACTGAATATGCTGTTTTATTAAACGAAAGTTATGCTGCAAATGCTCAGGATCTCCCCTACCCGGATATTTCCGGATTGGGAGTTGGTACCGACTGGCAAAGTGAGCTATTCCAAACAGCTCCAATTTATGACAACAATTTAAGATTTTCAGGAGGTACTGACAAAGTTGTTTATTCGGTAAGTGCTTCCGATTTGCGTCAGGAGGGTATCATCGGTGGCGATAAAACCGGATTTAACAGAACAACAGGAAGGGTCAGCCTTGGAGCAGATATGACCGATTGGTTAAAATTCAGTTCGGCGATCACTTATTCCTATATCGATCGAAAATCTATCAACGATTTCGGCCTGGGGTCAGTACTCTTTAATGCCGTAAATATGCCGGCAACAGTTCCTGTTTATGATTACAACGGCAATTATTTTTACGCACCTGACAATGTAGGTATTGAGATCATCAATCCATTACAGCAAATAGCCAATACTTATAATGATTATAACCTTGGCAAACTTACCGGTAATGCCAGCCTGGAAGCCAGTTTTGCACAACATTTTACGGCTACCGGCCGTATTGGTGTAAATACATCCCAGTCGAAATACAAATCCTTTTCAAAAGAGGTTTACTATGGCGAAGGCAAGGTATTTAACAACAACAGAAGCAGTGTTTATCAAAGTAAGGAAAATTTCAATGATTATACTTTCGACTTATTTGTAACTTATGATAACACCTTTGCAGAAGATCATAATGTAACTGCAACCCTGGGTAACACCGTTTTTAAAGAATGGGGAAATGGCTTGAATGCCTCCGGTTTTGATGTTCCTTATAACTCATGGGAATTTGCGGATATCAGCCTGGCCAATGGATTAGCTACCACAAAGGCAGCAGGATCCTATGTATATGATCAGCGCAAGTTATCGTATTTCGGAAGGGTACAGTATGATTTTAAAGGAAAGTACCTGTTCTCAGGAATGATCAGGCGGGATGCATCCACCAAATTCGGGCCGGACAACGCAGTGGCATGGTTCCCTTCAACAACAGTGGGCTGGATTGCTTCGAAGGAAGATTTCCTGAAAGACATGAAAAACCTCAACTTACTTAAAATAAGGGCAAGTTATGGTATTCTTGGTTCCGACAAAATCGGTGACTATCTTTATATTTCGCAATTAACAGGAGAAGGTGTATACGTACTCGGCGATTCTTTAACTTATGGAAAAGCCATTGGCCCATTGCCAAATCCATCTGTAAAATGGGAACAATCCGAACAAATCGACATTGGGTTTGACCTTACCATGTTTAAAAACAAATTAGAAATTACAGC
>JAGQVF010000378.1:0-489 GCA_020438135.1 Bacteroidales bacterium
GTCTCAATTTCTTCCTTCCTGAAAGTCGACACCACCCGGTCGATGCAGCTTATGGTGCAGCACTCGTTTAGGTTTGAGGTAGTTTCTGATAAGATCACCACCGTAGGATCTTCAGCCAGGTGTTTTAATTGCTGGCGCAGTGTGTCATTTGGTTCCATCATGCCAGCGATGATCAGTTTCTTTTGTGACACATTCCAAATCCCGGCCATTTCTTTGATTCTTTCCGGTGAAAAGATATCCGAATCGCTTACCGGTTCTTTTACCTGAACCGGAAATGATAAACCTTCAACCTGGTTATATATCGGTTCGTTAAAAGGTAAATTAATATGTACCGGACCACCGGCCGGAGACTGGCTTAAATTGATCGCTTCATTTATTAAGTCGATGGCATTCTGACGATCGGCATTTGTTCTAATCTCTTCGGGCAATTCATAACTTTTCAGGATATAGTTGGCAAACACCTCTTTCTGGCGGATGGTTTGTCCATCG
>JAGQVF010000378.1:557-3899 GCA_020438135.1 Bacteroidales bacterium
GGTATTTTTTGATAATACGCTTCAGCAATAGCGGGGGCATAATTCAAAGCAGCCGACCCGGAAGTACATGTAATGGCCACTGTTTTGCGGGTTTGCTGGGCTATTCCAAGGGCAAAAAAAGCAGCACTTCGCTCATCCACAATGGTCAGTGCATTGATGTTGGGGTGTTGGGCAAATGCGATCACCAGGGGGGCATTGCGTGAACCGGGACTGATCACGATGTGTTTCATCCCCTTGCGAGCAAATAATTCTGCAGTCAGGGCCGCATTTACCTTGTCGGAAGTCATGGGGCAAAGGTCGGGAAATTATGACAATTCTAAAATTGACTTTAAATTATTTGTCACGGTTTATTTATATTTATACATTTGGCAAATTAATCTTATCCATACAAAAACTAGAAGTTATGAAACACTTGTCCCCGGTATTATTGGTCTATGTTTACATGGTTATTATGTCCTTTGCATTTACAGAATCTCAATCACAGACTTCCCTGGTTGAAGGTAATGCTTTTTTGGAAAACCAAACGAACCATGATAGTATCAAAGTGGTTTTTGAAAGAGTTGCACCCGGTGTATTATTTGATTCAGTTTATACGGATGAGTCTGGTCATTTTTCGAAAGAAATTAGCCAGGGTTTATATATTGTTCACTATAGTATACCTGGCTATATTTCGTATACATTTGATGATGAGATACCAATCTATGCTACAACTTACTTACCACAGGTAAATCTGGAGATGGCAGGAATTGGTGGAAATATTGACGGAATATTAGAATTTGGCACATACAAGGTGAGCTCCGATTTAATTGTGCAGGACCAGCACACACTTATGATTGAACCCGGTACTAAACTTCTTTTTAAAGAGAACGTACGGTTTATTGTTAAAGGAAATTTATCTGCAATTGGTTCTCACGATGATTCGATTTCATTTTCGGCTTTTGGAGCTGAAAAATGGAATGGGATTAGGTTTTACAATACTGGTGAAAGTAACACAATAGGTTTTGCAATTATCGAAAACAGCGATAGCAGTGGTATCAGATGCATAAATGCCAACGCTACTTTTCACGATGTTACAATAAAAAATAACAGTTATCAAATGGGTTGGTTTGATAATGGGGGTGGTGGTTTATCCATACTCAATTCTGATATTGAACTCACAAATGCCCACATTCACGACAATTATAGCTATTTCGGTGGAGGTATACATTGTGCATACAGTAACCTCTCATTATTTGGATCTGAGATCTCAAATAATTCCTGTTTTTATACAGCTGGCGGGATCTTATCCTATTATTATTCTAATGTGAATTTAACCAATACAATTATTACCAATAATGTATCAATTAATCCTGAAGAAAAAGCAGCCCATGGAATTTATAATGATCCGGAGTGTTTTATTAATATGCATAACTGTATTGTTTCGAACAATCAGGGTGATGGTATATATGCATATAAAGGAAACCTGAAACTATATAATTGTAATCTTGTTCAAAATCTCCATCACGGTATAAACCATTATGAAACTGACCTGTCTGTTACAAACAGTATCATAAGTTTCAACAATGATCATGGAGTTCATTATTCATCTTCTCAGATCAGTTCATTAACGTTCCTGAACAATAATAATGTCTACGGGAATGGTTCTGCTAATTATTACAACTGCGGGGAATGGTACGGCATTAATGTAACGGTTAATTCAAATGGAGATTCATGCGATGCTTTCAATAACCTGCACCTGGATCCGTTATATGAAGATACTGCAAATTTTAATTATCATCTTTTATCCGTGAGTCCCTGCATTGATGCCGGGGTGAATGACTCGGTGCAAATCCAGTTTGACCTGGATTTATTGAACCGTATTTGGGATGGCAATGGAGACGAAATTGCTATAGTCGATATGGGTGCTTATGAACATAATTCAATTCCAAATGAAGTGGATGAAACAACCCTTGCAAATGAAAATAAAATTCATGTTTATCCAAATCCGGCTAAAGATTTTTTGTATGTTGAACCCAATCAATGCTGTGAATCAGTAAATATTATTTTATTCGATATTTCGGGCCAGCCTGTATTAAACGAAAAGCTGAAAAGTATAAGTTCTCAGGAATCAGTTAAGTTAGATATTTCAGGACTTCCTGATGGATTGTATTTTGGAAGGGTCATTGAAAATGGTTCGGCCGGTTGTTTCAAATTGATTAAATAGCAGAAGTTTCGTAAGGTTCTTTAAAAAGCTTTTTCAGGGTTTCAGATTTGATCACTGTTTCAATCCATTCCATTTCAGGGTTTGATTTCCTCGTCAACCCACCCCCCAAAAACAAAGCCAGTTCTTCGGGAAGGATCTTCATACACCGCAGATTCACAAATAAATCCGTTTGGCTCTGCCGGTTTACTGGCCCGCAAAAGCCGGCATAATATTCCCGGTTATGTGTTTCGGTTTGATAGATCAGATCGAGCGCTTTTTCTTTGGGAAGACCGCAAACTGCAGGAGTTGGATGTAGTTTCGCGATCAGTTCTGCCAGTCGGTTTTCGATCGTTTTGGAGTCGAATTCAAATTCGGTGATCCGATGGACCAGGTAGCCGGCTATTTTATTTCCGGTTGATTTTTGCCTGTAATTTTCAATTCCCAGTTCTTTCAGAATTTGAACAACAAAATCCTTCACGATCATCTGCTCTTCGATCTCTTTCTCCTGCCAGTCAACCTTCTTGCCGGATTCAGGCTTTGGAAGCGTTCCGGCCAGTGCCATGGTACGGGCAGTTTGGTGATCCATCCTGAGCAGGGTCTCGGGTGAAGCGCCCATCCAGGTCCCGTTACCCGGAATGTGTATCAGGTGGCAGAAGGCATCCGGATAAGCAGCCTGAAGTCTTAAAAAGTAGTTTACGGTTTGAAAACCTTTTGGTTTTGCCAATAATTCCACACGGGATAAAACCGCTTTTGAAAAACCGGTATCAAAAGAATGGATGAATTTTTCGGCCTGTTGGAGATATTCCTTTTTTGATACCTCAACGGGTGAATCAATTGGATAATTCTGGTATAAGGCTGATATGCCTGATAATTTCTTTAGAAGTGAATCCTCAAATGTGTCATTGATGATCTCAGTTTCGGGTTCAAAAAAAACCACCGGGTAGTTGGTGCGTCGGTGAAACGGGGCATACACAAATCCGGGTTTATCGGAAACCTCATCAAAATTTTCAACCATTAAAAACTTTCCGGAGGTTTGGATCGATGTGTGAATATCATGATCCCCCGGCAGGCGCCACGAAACAAATGGAATGTTCTTTTCAAGACATACTTCGATCAGTTTGGACAGCCGTTTCAAAATTCGATCTTTATTTGGAATTTGA
>JAGQVF010000068.1 GCA_020438135.1 Bacteroidales bacterium
GTGCCTGTGAGCATCAAAGTGCCGATCAGCAAGGGGATCAGCCACGCAAACAAACCCGGGGCAATGTTCCCGAAGCCGGCATAGGCACCGAGAGCCCACCCCTGCTTTTTTTGTGGGAACCAGTAACTCACCTGTCCGATACCGACTGAAAAAGTGGCAACACCGGCCCCGATGAACAGTGCCAGGATCAGCAGAATGGGATAGTGCACCATGGTGAGGTTCTCCTGTCCGGTGGTGTAGAGCAGTGCGGCCAGCCCGGCCATGCCGAAGGCCGACATGGATAGCAGGATCACAAAAGGTTTTTTCCCGCCCGTAGTATCTACCCAGGCGCCGAACGGGATCCGGAGCAGCGAACCCGATAGTTGGGCCATCGCCACCAGCAGCCCGAGTTGCAGGCTGCTCATGTGCATGTATTGATCGAAAACTTTGGCCGTCGGGCCGAATAGCGAAACCGCTGCGAACCCGATGAAGAATCCCAGTGTCGCGCCGGTAAGCCCTCTGTTTGGTGTACCTTTTAATTGCATAAACGTTGTTTTTGATTGTAATGAAAGATAAGTTCTCGATTCCTTTAAGCTTGTTTTTTATTCCATATCACCACCTGATACCGCCGCCAGATATAGGTGAATGGAAACACAAGGAAATGCATGAACCGAGTGAATGGTACCATTCCGACCAAAACGAAAGCCGAAACAATGTGGATCTTGATGATCAGCGGCATGGCTGAAACAGAAGCAATGTCAGGATTGAAAACAAAGATCGATTTCAGGTAGGGTGACAACACCGAAGCAAACCAGGAGGATCCCCAGCGATAACCAACCGCCGTCCACAATCCGGTTATCACCTGAACCAAAAGGATCATATAAACAAGAACATCCATCTTACTTGTTACAGGATATAACTTTGTGGTATTGACCCTTCTGGCGACCAGCATGATGAGGCCGGATAAGGTCAGTAGTCCAAAGGAAAAAGCTGCGATCTCCAGGATAAATAACCTTGCTGGAATTCCGTTCCAGGCGATGACTGACCGGGGAAACAAAAAGGCGATGAGGTGACCGAAAAATAGGAACACCAATCCCCAGTGGAACGGAACACTGCCGTAAAACAGCTCTTTCCCTTCCAGGAATTGCGATGAGAGCGACGATACGGTAAACCGGTTGAACCGGTAGCGGTAGATCGAACCGAGCAACAGCAGGATCAACGCAACATATGGTAAAACAATGAAAAGCAATGTATTGATCATGTCAGAAGGTTTTTACGTTTTTCTTTGATTTTTTCCAAGAACAGCCAATGCAATCCAGGAAATCGGATTTTACGCCGGTTTTAATATGGTATTGTTCAATATCCAGATAGGTGAAATCTTTTTCCAGGATGATCAGCAGCATTTGCAGCAACCCTTTGTAAACATTAGTTTCAGAATTGAAATTATGGATCATTTCTTTAAGAGCCGGAATAAGCAGGCACCAGCAAAATTCATCTACAAAATCCCGGTTGTTATTTTTGCTGATCAGCAGTAACAGGTTAGGCAGATGATCGGGCAGCTCTTTGCCCCATGAAAGCCCGGCTTTCCTGTATTCCGCTTGCAGATTTACCAGGAATTCCCCGCGCAGGTAATCTTCTCCAAACAGTACATAGCCAATGTCGAGATAGCATAGTGCCAGAATATCGAAAGTGCTGATGTAGTATTCACGCAGGGTGTCGATGTCATGACTGCTGATGTGCAGCCTGAAGGAATCGATATATTTCTGGGTTTCCAGATAATCATTCGTTATACGTTTCATCTGTCTCAGAGTATCTTCGAGGGTACAGTCTGGATATCGAAACAGTTTTCCAATTACCTTGTAGTGACTGGGATCTGTTGTTTTCATTTTACAATCCTCGTTTTGGCTTTTTAGTGAATCCCAATCCGGTTTCACCTCTGTATTCATGTGTTTCTTCCATCATTTGTATGGCCTCCTCACGGTGCGAAGGTGGAATTACGAAGCGTTCGTCGTACAAAGGAAGTGAAGTGAGCCTGAAGATTGCATCCGCCATTTCCGGGGTAAGTCCGGTGTCGTTGAGTGCTTTTGCCGATTCGTCTGTCTCCAGGTCGCCAACGGTTTTATTTCTCCTATGGATTCGAACCGCCATCATCTTTTTCAGGATGTTTTTCACGATCTCCTTATCACCTGCGCTGAACAGCGAGGCAAGGTACTCCATCGGCAGTCGCGATTGTTCGATGGTTGACCAGAGCGATTCCGAAGTCGATTCATACACATTGTTGGCGGTACTGGCCATCGCCGGAAGCAAAGGCGGCACATAAAACAGGTTGGGCAACGTTCTGAATTCGGGATGCAGCGGCAGAGCGAGTCCCCATTCCTTCACAAACTTCCAAACGGGTGACTTCTGTGCGGCTTCCATCGTCGAATCGGGTATGCCGGCTTTTTTAGCAGCTTCAATCACTGCTTCATCAAACGGATTAAGATAGATATCCATTTGTGATTTAACCAGGTCCCTTTCCTCCGCATTGGCTGCATATTTGATCTTATCGGCGTCATAGAGCATCACGCCGAGGTAACGGATACGACCTACACAGGAGTGCATACAAGCCGGTGCCTGACCGGTTTCCAGACGCGGATAACACAATATACATTTTTCCGATTTCCCTGTTTTCCAGTTGTAGTAGCTCTTTTTATAAGGACAGGAGGAGACGCAAAAACGCCAACCTCGGCATTTCTCCTGATTGATCAGTACCACGCCGTCTTCACCTCTTTTATAAATGGCTCCTGAAGGACAGGCTGCTACGCAAGCCGGGTTCAAGCAGTGGTTGCACATCCGCGGAAGATAGAAAAAAGACATCCTTTCTAATTGGAAAAGCGCGTCTTGTTCTTCTTTCGAAACGTTCTTGAAATTAACATCATTGCGGGCATAATCGGGTGAACCAGAAAAATCGTCGTCCCAGTTCGGACCGGCCTTTGGCGTCATCACTTCTCCCGTAATGTCGGAAATGGGAAGTGCTGTCGGCTGATCATCTCCCTCAGGGGCTTCGAACAGGTCGTTGTAGCGATAGCGCCAGGGCTCGTAATAATCGTCCATCGCAGGAAGCTTTGGATTGTAAAAGATCGTGGTCAACCCTTTGGCTTTGCCGGCACTTTTCAGTTTTGGTTTTTTACCGTTTTTTTCAAAACCGCCACCATAAATATTCTGGTCTTCCCATTTGGTAGGATAACCGGTGCCGGGTTTGGTCTCCACGTTGTTCCACCACATATATTCGGCTCCTTTGCGGTCGGTCCAGGTGTTTTTACAAGCGATACTGCAGGTATGGCACCCGATGCATTTATCGAGGTGAAATACCATGGCAATTTGTGATCTGATATTCATAATAACCTCTTTTTTTAAAATGTTACTTTATCCATTTTCCTGATAACACAATGGGTATCGCGATTCACGCCGACAGGGCCCCAATAATTGAAATGATAGCTGAACTGCCCATAGCCGCCCACCAGCAGGTTGGGCTTGAAATGAAGCCGGGTGAAGCTGTTGTGCCCGCCGCCGCGACGTCCGCGGGTTTCCGATTTGGGTGCCGAGTAAGTCCGTTCCGGGGCATGATACACGATGCTCACCCCTTTGGGTATCCTGGCACTTACGCAGGCACGTGTGCAATAAACCCCGTTGTCGTTGAAAACCTCAACCCAGTCGTTGTCCCTGATCCCCATTTCGGCGGCATCTTCTTCACTCAGCCAGCAGGGTTCCATGCCCCGCGACAGGGTCAGCATCCGCAGCGTGTCGCCGTACGTTGAATGTATGTGCCACTTTCCATGGGGGGTCAATACGTTCAATACCCTGGCTTTGCCTTTTGCGACCGATCTTTTCAATTCTCCATATACTTCCGGTGTGGGTGAAGGTTTAAAAGTCGGCAGGTGTTCCCCGAATTTAATGTATCCCTCATGATCGAGGTAAAAGTGCTGCCGGCCTGTCAGGGTGCGCCACGGAACAAGTCTCTCTACATTATAGGTATAAGCGGAATACGCCCTGCCGTTGTGCATCAGGCCCGACCAGACGGGTGAATTGTTGTAACGCCGCGGCTGTGCTTGCAGATCTTTGAAGTTGACCTTAAAACTTTTGTGCCCGGTGCCGAGATCGCGCAGGACCAGCCCGGTTTTCTTTTCAGCATTTTGATAAGCCCGTCCGCTGAGATCGCCATTAGTTAATGAAGAAAGTTTAAGGATGGCGTTACATATCTCTTCATCTTCTTTGATCGAAGGATAGGTTTTACCGTCATCCCGGATGAGGTGCTTCTCATCCAGGAGCATTTCGTCGTACACATCATCGCTCTCGTATTTGTTGCCGTGAGCGCCCAGGCCGTTCCTCACATTCTCCCCCAACCGGATGAATTTATCATAAATGGTTGTGAAATCCCGCTCCACGATTTTCATGTCGTGCATGGTTTTCCCGGGAACGGCTTCGCACTCGCCTTTCGACCAGTCTCGGATCTCTGTTTGTGTGATCTCCCCGGGAGAATCATGAGAGATGGGAGTGTTCACTACATCCCTGAAGGTGCCAGGCATCACTTCTTTGGCCAGTTCACTGGTTTTTTTTGCGATCTCACGGAAAATGGCCCAGTCACTCTTAGACTCCCAGACAGGAGGAATAGCTGGAGATAGTGGATGAATGAATGAGTGCATGTCGGTGGAGTTGAGATCTGCTTTTTCATACCACGAAGCGGCCGGCAACACAATGTCGGAATAGAGCGCCGAGGTGTCCATACGAAAATTCAGGTCGACGATCAGATCCATTTTGCCCCTGGGTGCTTGATCATGCCATTTCACATCGTTTACAAGCCCTTTCCCGGATTCTTCCGCATTGATATTGTCGTGAGTGCCGAGATAATGCCTTAGGAAAAACTCGTGTCCCTTTGCACTCGACATCAGTGCATTGCCCCGCCAGATATACCAAATCCGCGGAAAGCTCATTTCATCATCGGGATCTTCTACAACGTATTTCAGATTCCCGGCTTTCAATTCACTGATGATAAATTGTTTGATATCCTCTTCCGAATTGGCCCCGCTTTCTTCCGCGGCTTTTACAATGTCCAGGTTCGATTTATTAAATTGTGGGTAAAAAGGCATCCAGCCGTTTTTGACCGCCTTCACTATTAGATCGGCAGTATGTTGCGTTGAAAGATCATTTTCAGGTACTGTGTTATAATCCGATTGGTTGCCATCGTAACGCCACTGATCGGAGTGCATGTAATGCCAAATGGGAGTTTGTTGTAACCTTGCTGCATTTTGCCAATCTTTTCCTGCCATTATCGTACCCCACGAATCCATTGGAGCTAATTTTTCCTGGCCTACATAATGGTTCATGCCACCCCCACTTACACCAATACAGCCCGTAAGCATGAGAGCCATGGTCCCGGCACGATAAATCAGGTTGCCATGATACCAATGGTTGATCCCTGCACCAATGATAATCATACATTTGCCTTTTGTGAGTTCTGCCGTTCGTGACCACTCACGGGCAAACTGTTTAACGGTCTCCCTTCCCGTCCCTGAGTATATCTCCTGCCATGCGGGCGTGTAGGACTGTTCTACATCGTCATAGCTTTCCGGGTAATCACCATTCAATCCGCGAGAAACACCATATTGTGCCATGATGAGGTCATAGACCGTGGTTACTTTGATCTCTCCATCCTTTGTTTTCAGATTCCTAACGGGAACGCTGCGATTAAAACTCTTTTTAGACGCAAATTCTGTAAATTCCACAGATAGTACTTCTGCATGATTATCGAGCAGGCTGAGTAGGGGATTGTAATTCTGGTCAGTTTCTCCATCACGAAATTTCATGTTCCATTTTCCTTCTTTTTTTCCCCAACGGTGGCCCATGCTACCCGATGGACAAATCAGATCGTCTGTTTCATCATCATAATTCAGGAACTTCCAGTCACCGTTTTCAATATCCTTGTATTTCGCGATTCGGTTAGCCCGCACAAGCCTGTCGGGAATATATTTACCGTTTTCCTCTTTCAATTCCACCAGGAAGGGGCTGTCGGTGTAACGTTTCGTATATTCGAGGAAATATTCTGTTTTTTTCTGATGGTGATATTCACTCAGGATCACATGGGTGACCGCCATCCAGAAGGCGCCATCCTGTCCGGCATGGACCGGGATCCAACTATCGGCATATTTAGATACCATACTGAAGTCAGGTGAAAAAACTACTGTTTTGGTCCCGTTGTGCCTCGATTCAGAAAAGAAATGAACATCTGGTGTCCTTGTCATTCCTAAATTGGCACCCATCACAGCAATAAATTTCGCATTGTACCAGTCGGCACTCTCAGCCACATCAGTTTGTTCGCCCCAAATTTCAGGAAATGAAGGCGGAAGATCGCAGTACCAATCATAAAAGCTTAAGTTTACCCCCCCCATCAATTGAAGGAAACGTGAACCGGCAGCATAACTGATCATCGACATGGCAGGGATCGGGGAGAAGCCGGTAATACGGTCGGGACCGTATTTTTTTACGGTGTACATGTTGGCTGCTGCAATGATCTCTAGTACTTCATCCCAGGAGGCTCTTCGGAATCCTCCCTTGCCGCGGGCTTTTTGGTAACGATGTCTTTTTTCTTTGTCTTCCTGCAGGGCTTTCCAGGCTTCATAGGAGCTTCCTTTCTCCTGTTTGAATTCATTGAACAGATCAACCAGTGCTCCACGGACCAGCGGGTACTTCACTCTGACCGGGCTGTAAAGATACCAGGAAAAGGAGATGCCCCGCTGGCATCCACGAGGTTCATAAGGCGGTAGTGATGATTCGAGGACCGGGTAATCGAGGGCCTGCATTTCCCAAATAACGATACCATCTTTAACATGAATGTTCCAGCTACAGCCGCCTGTGCAGTTGACACCATGGGTGCTTCGTACCACCCGGTCATGGTGAAATCGATTTCGGTAAAACTCTTCCCATTGACGGGTTTTCGGTGAAACAATGTCTTTGATCCAACTCATAGCTTGTTTTTTGTTAAATTTCTAATTGACGTTTGTAAATCGTATCATTCATACTCCCCCTTTTTCTCTTAATAAAGATGGTAGCAAAAAATCCCAGTAGCAATGTCCATAGGATGATCCCGGCGATCACAAAAGGTGTTGCATAATCCCGGGTATGCTGATAATAGGACTGTTTAGACGATTCGGTCAGGAAAGCGGTCAGCGCTTCGATCTCCTGTTCTGTCAGGGAGTGGTTTTTGTAAGATTCTGTCATGGCGGGGAACGGCGGATTGTTCAGGATGGCCATGATGCCCTGTGCTCCCATGTTTTGGTAAGTAGCAGTAAGATTTTTAGCGAGGGTACCCCCGGCGATCAAGCGGTCGTTTTTGATCGTGTGACAGGTGATGCAGGAAACGCCCCTGTTTTGCAAGCGCTGTTTCCCTTTGAAGAGAGCCATTCCTTTTTTTACATCAGCTTTTTTATACTCGAATTTCGGTTGCGCTGCAGCGGTTTGCTCTTCTGATCCTCCTTCCCCTGTCTTGCTTTGATCTGAAATATAGTTCAGAACGGCATCAATTTCCTGATCACTCAGCGGTTGGTCGGGCATCGGGATCTTATTGAATTCGTTGAAAATGGCTACGGCATCAGGATCTCCGTTTTTAACCATCGATTGGGAGGATCTGATAAAGTTTTTTAGCCAATCGCTGCTTTTGGAATCCGTGATGTTCATCAGGTCGGGGCCGACCAGTTTTCCCGATCCGATAGTATGGCATGAGGCACATTTGGAACTGAAAATTTCTCTGCCTTGTTGTGCTATAGTTTCTCCGATAAAAGAAATAAACAGCAAAAAAATAAAGCTGAAAAAGCATGTGTACTTCATATAAAAGAATTTAGGTACATATTATCTTAAATATGGCTAAAAAATATATTTTTTATAATCGTATTATTTCCTTGTCTACCAACATTTCAGATTATCAGGCCCCTTTTAAATTCAATTAAAGCGACAAATATATAAAAAAATATAAAAAGACCTTTAATTCTTTTTATAAAATTTTCATATTTTTGTTTCAAGTTTTCTACAGAATTGGTTTTTCATTGACTAAATAGGGATTGAGACTTTAAGAAAATTTCTTATCATGCTAGTAAAGCGAACGGAATATGCGATTAGGGCACTGATAAGTGTAGCAATCAGGAACCGGAAAGGTGAACGCCCTGGATTTAAAGATGTGGCTGCTCTGATTGGAGCACCCAAACCATTTACAGCCAAAATACTGCAAGAGATGACGAAAAGAGGGTTGATAAAATCGATCCGGGGAAGAGGAGGTGGCTTTTTTTTCGACAGTCCACCAGAATCATTAACTCTCTACCAAGTGATCAAGTCTATGGAGGGTTTGTCATTTTTCACCAAGTGTGCTTTCGGATTTAATGAGTGTAGCGACGAACATCCCTGCCCGATCCATGCTGAATACCTTACCTTTCGGCAAGGGTTTTTAGATTTAACAAAACAGACTACCATAGGTGCATTAGCAGGGAAAGTAATTAAAGGTGAAGCATTTTTAAGTTGGAGTACATCAATGGAAGTGCCGGGTAGCATAAAACTCAACTTTTTTTAATCATCAATTGACCTTAGTAAAGGAAGGACTTGAATTTGATGATTAGTATTCTAGGTTGCTGGCTTATTAACCTGTAAAAATAGTATACCAAAATCATTGTCTATTAGGTTAGAAGTTTACAAAGCTCTGTATTGAATGCGAAATATAATTTAGAACCGCTTTAAATTGAGGGATATGTACAATTTTCAATTGAAAATTTATTTTAGTTCCTGTTTTAAAAGTAAATTTGAAAAGTGGTAATTAAATACTCAATATGAAAAAAACAAGAATCATTTTATCCCTATTTATTATAATTTATTTTGGGTTATTGCCGGCATTCAGCCAGGTTGCCGAAATAACAGGACAATTCCGGCCACGATACGAGTTCAGGCACGGGTATAAAACATTGATACCCGATGATGAAGAAGCTGCCAATTTCGTTTCACAACGGACCAGGCTCAACTTTAAATATAGCGATAATTGGTTCAATGTTGGTCTGAGCTTGCAGAATGTTGGAGTATGGGGTGAAACCGGTACGCTGAGCAGCTCCGATGTAAACGGCACTGCCCTGCATGAGGCCTGGGGAGAAATTTTTCTCGGTAATAAATTGTCGCTGAAAGCAGGAAGGCAGGAGATCGTTTATGATGATCAGCGCATCTTCGGCAATGTTGACTGGGCTCAGCAGGGACGCAGTCACGATGCGGCAATCCTGACTGTTAAACCAAATGACATGTGCAGGTTTGATTTCGGATTTGCTTACAATGCCAACAGTGAAAGTAATTTTAAAGAGTTCTATTCCACCACTGAATACCGTACCTTCCAATATTTGCACTGGCACCGCGATATGGGTGATCTCAGTTTTTCAGTCCTGCTGCTTAACAATGGTTTACCCTGGCTCGAAATGACCGATACCACAGATGCCGGGATTCCTGAAGAAAAAATAACCTATAGCCAGACCTTCGGGACAAGGATCAGTTATAAAAAAGAAAAGTTTTCGGCCAACGCAGCGTTTTACCTGCAAACCGGGAAGATCGCAGCCGATAGCACCGGCGATGGAATCATGGAATCGACCCGCGATTTATCGGGACTTTATCTGGCAGCGGATGCAATATACAAGGTCACAGATAATTTCTCTGCAGGCGGTGGATTTGAATACCTTTCCGGAAACAGCCTGAAAGGTCCCTCAGAAAAGGACAAAGCCTTTAAACCCCTGTACGGCACCAATCATAAATTCAATGGTTGGATGGATTATTTTTATGTGGGCAGCTATATGCAATCGGTAGGTTTGTTGGATATCTACATACCCCTGACTTACAAAAAAGACAAATTTTCAGCATCGGTTATAACCCACCTTTTCAACAGTGCCGGCGATCTTGCCGGAACAGATGAAAACGGCAACCTTGTAGATTTCGACAAATACCTGGGCACAGAGGTTGATGTGATGCTCAGTTTTGCCATTTCTCCAGCAGCTACGATCAAAGCCGGTTATTCACAAATGTTTGCAACCGAATCGATGGAACTGCTGAAAGGCGGCAATTACGAAAACACAAACAACTGGGGCTGGGTGATGATTGATCTGAAACCCACATTTTATAAATCTGAAAAGAAATAACTATGCGAAACCTTATTAAAAAGATACTTCCCCCACCCGGCTGGCAGGTTCCCGTGATTATACTGGTCGGTTTATTGGTCGGATTGGGTTTGTATATCTTCAGAATATCCAATGCTTCGTCTTACCTTTCCGACGATCCCGAAACCTGCATCAACTGTCATGTGATGAATCCGCAATACGCCACCTGGTTTCACAGTTCGCACCGTGAGGTGGCCCATTGCAATGACTGTCATGTACCACATAACAACATGCTAAACAAATATTTTTTCAAGGCCAAAGACGGTTTGAGGCATGCCACCATCTTCACGATGCGGGCCGAACCGCAGGTGATCTTCATCAAGGAAGTCGGAAAAGAGGTGGTGCAGCAGAACTGCATTCGTTGTCATGAGAAACTGGTAACAGAAAATGCTGGTATTGCCCGTTTCGAAGCTTCGAGGCATTACCGGATGGACCGCTCCTGCGTGGAATGCCATCGCGAAACGCCCCACGGCCGGGTGAACAGCCTGGCAGCCGTACCCCATGCACGCATCCCTGAACTTAAAAGCGTGGTGCCGGCATGGCTGGATAATATCATGAATAAAAACAACAGGTAAATCATTATAAAAAACAAGAAAAATGAAATTAAGAAACTGGTTATTATTTATCGCCACCGTGGTTGTGGTTTTTTTTCTGGGATTGTTAGCCTCCTCTATCATTGAACGGCGGGCCGAAACCGAATATGTGTACAAACCACAGGTAAAGATCAACGACTGGGAACCCCGCAATGAAGTATGGGGGAAAAATTTCCCCCGCGAGTACCAGTCGTATATGCAAACCGCCGAAACCGACTTTAAAAGCAAGTACAACGGCAACGCCATGATCGATATGCTTGAGGTGGATCCGAGGCTGGTGGTTTTGTGGGCAGGCTATGGTTTTTCGAAGGATTATAACCAGGGCCGTGGTCACTACTATGCGGTTGACGATGTCAGGAACACCCTGCGCACCGGAGCACCTAAAAATGAGAACGATGGCCCCATGCCCAGCACCTGCTGGACCTGCAAATCACCGGATGTTCCCCGCATGATGAACCAGGCTGGCATAGCCGAATTTTATAAAGGCAAATGGGCGCGGCTCGGACCGGAGATTGTCAATCCCATTGGCTGTGCCGACTGCCATGATCCTGAAAACATGAACCTTCAGATCAGCCGACCAGCCCTTATTGAAGCTTTTGAACGGCAGGGCAAGGACATCACCAAAGCGACGCACCAGGAAATGCGCTCACTGGTCTGTGCTCAATGCCATGTGGAATATTATTTTAATAAAAACACTGCGGAAGGTGCTCAGTATCTCACTTTTCCATGGGATAACGGGTATACGGCAGAAGATATGGAAAAATACTACGACAACTTGGAATTTTCTGACTGGACCCATGCCCTCAGCAAGGCACCCATGTTGAAAGCCCAGCATCCTGGGTACGAAACATACATGACCGGAGTGCATGCCGCCCGCGGTGTAAGCTGTGCCGATTGCCACATGCCTTACAAATCGGAAGGGGGTCAGAAATTCACCGATCATCATATTCAAAGTCCGCTGAATAACGTAGCCAACTCCTGCCAGGTTTGTCATCGCCAGGAAACTACCCAATTGTTGAAGGATGTTTTCGAACGCCAGGATAAGATCATTGAAAACCGGGATAAACTGGAAGAACTGCTGGTGAGGGCACATGTGGAGGCCAAAAAGGCATGGGAACTGGGTGCTACTGAAGATCAGATGAAAGAGATCCTGATGGACATCCGGCATGCCCAGTGGCGCTGGGATTACGCGGCAGCGGCTCACGGAGCTTCTTTTCACTCACCGGTGGAGATTGGAAGAACCATCAGCACTGGGATCACCCTTGCCCAGGAAGGCCGGATCAGGCTGGCACGGTTACTTGCAGAACTTGGATTCTATGAAGAGGTACCCTATCCTGATATTTCTACTAAAGCAAAAGCACAGGAATATATTGGACTACCTATGGATAAGCTGAATGAGGAGAAAAAAGAATTCATGGAAACAATCCTTCCGCAGTGGGATAAAGAGGCAAAAAAGAGAGAGGATAGCTTCTTGAGTGTTAATTGAAATAAAAAACTGAAGATAAAGATTTTAAGCTAAATTTGAGTAATGTTAGGACATATTCATATAATAGTAGATATTTAAGGCATATGACTATTAATTTGAATCTGCCCTGATACTTACAAATCAAAATCTGTTACTTTCCCTTGCCATTCTTTCAACTGTCTTTCCTCAAAGTTTTCAAGATAACTGGCAGTTGTTTTGACATCACTGTGGCCAAGTTGTTTTGAGATGAATTCTGTGGGTGCACCATGTCGCATGAGTTGGGTGGCAAAACTGTGCCGCGCTGTGTAGGTTGATACAGGTATCTCGATTTCAAGACGTTTTGATACCCGTCTAACATATTTTATGATTTGTTTAGTGGCTTGTTTAATCGTAGCCTGTGTTTGTTCTGGTGTAAAATGTTTCATGAGAATCGGAAAAACAAATGTGGAAGATTCTTTCGACTTTTGTCCCCATTTATCTATAATTTCTTCGATTTTTTCTGAAATAGGAATGACGATCTCCTTTCCATTGTAATTGCTTCGTTTGGTCTTTTCCCTTTTATAAAATATCCGGTCTCTGACAATGTTGTTGTATTTCAGGTGACTGATGTCTTTCACGTTCATGCCGCCACACAAGTATGAAAACTTCCAAAGATCAAAAAAGTAGTGCTCTGCCCGGGTCTCAAAGGCCTTATATTCGAACATACTTTTAAGTTCACTTGTTGTCAATGCCATCTTACGTGCCGGAGGATTTTTGATCATGAATTCCTGGTTTCCTTTTCCGAAAGGGTAATGGTCGGCAAGCCCGCTCCTGATACCCATATTGACGATGGTTCTCAAACTTCGTAAGTAAATACCAATTGTAGTAATAGACTTACCATTCTTAAGCATATCCGCTTCATAATTCTCCAAAAACTCTTTCGTAATCCTGGAGAATGATAATCTTGTACTTTTCGTATATTCCTGAATAGACTTTTTAGAATAGGCATAGCTGTCTGCAGTATTGATTCTACCTTCCATTCTTAATTGTTCAATGTATTGATCATAAAATGAAAATACGTCATCGGATGAGGAGGACTTTTTGAAAAACTCCATTTCAAATTTTTCGAAGGCGAAAGAGTTAATATTTTTAATGACTTCGTCGGCTTCATG
Organism: Bacteroidales bacterium; assembly: GCA_020438135.1. Classification (GTDB taxonomy): domain Bacteria; phylum Bacteroidota; class Bacteroidia; order Bacteroidales; family JAADJA01; genus JAADJA01. Next base: position 13,391 of record JAGQVF010000068.1, read on the forward strand.
TTTGAATTCCTCAAAGGTATTCCGGAGCTTTCGATACTTACCTTTTGGATTATCACCCATTACCTTGTTAAACTCATCTATGGTCAATGATGAATCACCGAGGCTATAATATTTCCTATACCTTTGGAACGTGACACGTAGTTTAACAGGATACGATTTGTCGATTTTTGATCTGCGCTTGTCCAGATAAATTGTTGTTAAAACCTTCTTTTTATACATGATGAAAAACCAATTTGATACACAATCTGATACACAAAAATACAAAAAAAACTATTAATTCGGAAAAATATCAATTTTTTATTATGCACATAATGAAGCTGATACATAATATATTAGATAAAATTGATAAAGATCAATTAAGATATTGATATGACTGGCAGTCAAGAGGTCATCGGTTCGACTCCGATATGCTCCAC
>JAGQVF010000379.1 GCA_020438135.1 Bacteroidales bacterium
TTTCAAAATCTCCAGTCAGACTTTCAATCATTACCCCGGAATCCTCTTCATGACAGGTAAGGCATGCACCTATGCGCAAAATCCTTTTTTGTTCTTCAATGGTAAAGGGCCGGAAATCGGTTCGTGTCGATTTTCCGTTTTGTTGTGGATTCCGGAGATTAAAGGGAATCCAGGCATCTTCAGGCAATCCGTCGTATGGGTTGGCTGCATAGGTTGGGGTGAAGGTCCAGATACCTTTTCCATTCACAATTTTATATTCCAATACTCCACGGCCATAACCTATCGCCAATGGATTGTTATGACACGATTTACAGCCTCTCCCTTTTATGGCGGTGGTGTGGGGTGCAGCCGGAGCAAACAATCGATGGAAGATGATGTTGGAATCATCCGTTGACTTCAAGTTATCAGATGAATAGTTTGTTTTATCGATCGTCAGCGCCATCCCCGGAATGGCCGGACTAACCTGCTTTTCTTCGCCCTCCCAAACACCCAGCGTGGGTGGCTCAGCCAGAAACTTCCCGACATATTCAACCCAGGTGCCGGTCAGCGGGCGATTGTCGAGCAAATCATATCCTTCGGCATTTGTATCGAACTCGTTGTGGCAACCAATGCACTGGGGAGCCCAGGCTGTATGGCATGCACTGCAACTCACATGCTTGTGTGCTTCTCTCGTACAGATCGCAGGCGGTGGATTTAAGGGATGCAATGTGCCGCTGTTTTTGCCAACCATAAATGCCGAATCGTTTTCAAGATAGGAGTTGATCAGCGCAATATCTGAGTCTTTTCCTTTGATCATAGGCTTTTCCCGATGTGCAAACCGCCTGATATCGAATATTTTTTTAGATTCTGTATCCAATTCATCGTACCTTATCAATTTTGGTTTTTCTGTAAAATGACAATCCTCACACCGGATCTTCACTGCCTTTTCCTCATGCAAATAAACGGTTCCATCGCCCATGGTTTCGTATGAATTATGGCAGTCAATACAATCCAACCCGGCTTTGTGGTGCACATCTTCCGATACAAATTCAAAGACCCTTTTATCCTGAAGCACGCGGTAGCCATCTTTATCAGCCACATCAGCTTCATCTAACAGTGTTTCATGCCAACCTTCGTAATTGGTTGAGATCCTCCCGGAGCGACTATGGCAACCAAAACAATGATCATTTGAAATGCTGATATCCAATGATGAATGGATTTTAGGAAGAAGTTCTTCCGCCTTTTCTCCTGAAAGATAAGCCAGGTGCTGCTTTTGCCCCTCTGCCGAATAGTTGAGATGGCATGCCGTGCAACCGCCACCCCTTGATAATTCATCGATGGGACCGGTTTCCGTTTTCGGATTTCCGAGATGACATTTGGCACAGAGGTTTCGCAGGTGCTGATCGGCAGCAGAATGACCCATATCCTGAATGTGTGCAAATTCATCCGGTGTATCGGCTTCATTGAAAACCCATCGGTCTACACTCACAATTCCGGAATTTGTTGTCATCAGCGATTGATTCACTCTACCCGGGATATCAGGATGGCAATCGGTGCTACCACAGGTCTGTTTGGCTGTTGCCAGGTTCCCCGGAATGAGTACCATTTTTTCATGGGCTCTTTCTTTTTTTAGGGTAAATGGATTCCCCAGGTGGCAGGAAGTACAGCCGATCGCCCTCGGATCGTGAGAGGCAGCGAACCCGGTTACATTTTCATGGCAATTCATGCAGGCCTCACGTTTGTTTCTCACAACCGGTATATCATTTTTGGTTAGTTGTTCGAATTCGCTACTTATAAAAGGAATTTCAATTGTAAGGGGAATAATTTCCTGTTTGTTTTCTTGATCCAGAGGAGAAGTCCACTCCCAGTTTTCACCCCGGAAGTAGAAACCTACAACGGTCAGACCCAAATATATTAAACCCAGAATCCAGATCACACTTCGGGTAATTTTTCCCGAGCGTTTGCCCATATTTCTGGAAAAATAAATGATGCCAGGCATGGCAACTACCAAGATCCATATCCAACCAGGTCGGCTCATCCAATGAAGGATTTCCTGCAACCCGACGAAATACCAGGGGCCTTTGATCACGGGATCGAAACTGTTGTGTAAAGGTGCCTGAACAAAAAAACTAATGAGAGTCAATAAGGCCAGCATCAAGATGAAGGTCGATAGTTTTGTCCAGAGTGTCCGCACATGTTCATAGATCACGTAGATTAGGAAAATAGTGGCTGTGGCGATGTGATGTACATAGATCAGTTGCAGGCTTTCGGATGAGCCAAAAATAATTTCTGTCAAAAATGAGCCGAACAGCGGGATATCAGCAAACAACGCTTCAAGAATGCGTCGTGCTTGCAAACTGTCGGCATCGGCCTTCAGAATGAAACCTGACAGCATCACAAAAAAGGTAAAAAGGATGGACAGTACAAGTCGAAACCATACCCCGGTGGATTGTTGTTTTGATGTCCCCAGCTTCAGATGATCCCACAGATGCAACAATGTAAAAACAAGGAAAAACTGTGCACTCCAGTAGTGAAGGTTTCGAAAAAACACTGCCGGTGGATTGGTGATCAACATCAAAACAATGCTGTCGTATGCATTCATCACATCATACGGTATGGCAAGTGCAATCCCTGACGCAGCACAGACCACAAAGGAAGCCAGTGCGATGTTGCCGTTGGTGTCGAATTGCAAAATCCTGACTATTTTTTTTACCTGGTTCAAGCCTAAACTTTTACAATTAATTCATTGGTTTCTTTATCCAATTTATATGGGACAACCTCCAGCCCTTTCGTTGCCGGGCCTTTGATCACACTGCCCGCTTCATCGAAAGTAGAACCATGACAGGGACAAACCAGTTTTCCATCTTCCACCGTATTGATCCGGCATCCGAGATGAGTGCACCTGGATGCGTATGCCGTAATTTTTCCCTTCGAACTGACAACAATTACCTCCCCAAAAAACCAGATACCTTCCGAAGATGGTACTTTTATCCGGATCTCTTTCGTGGCCGAAACCTTATGGTTTTTCCTGACCATCAATACCGCAAACAACAGGTATGGTAAAGCGATCAGCCATGAAAGTTTTTTCAGAAATGTTTTTCGCGATATGTCCTTGTTTCTACTCAATTGAAATTAAAAATCAAATTTACATTTTTAAATAAACGATGAAAGAATTGATGACTTTTTCCTGCTTTTTATCATCGAATTGAAACCTTCAAAACCTTTTCTTCTAAAATAAATAAACCGTTACGAACATATCCTGATTCTTAACTTCCTCAAAAACATGATCTATATCAGTTTTTCTTGTGAGAAATTAGCTTTGTTAATCAATAAACAATAAATATAGTATCCTAACTTTGCACACAATTATATAT
>JAGQVF010000380.1:0-251 GCA_020438135.1 Bacteroidales bacterium
AGTTGTAGTTCTTGATCCTTCGAACTGTTTAATTTAGTAAATTTGCTCTCCTTTAAATCTTGACAACAATAAATTTTCAGATATGAATTTTGAACTTACCGAAGAACAGAAGATGATCCGGCAGGCGGCCCGGGATTTTGCACAACGTGAGCTTATTGAGGATGTGATAGAGCGCGATTACAAAGCCGAATACCCGGCCAAACATGTTAAAACGCTTTCGGAGCTTGGTTTTATGGGGATGATGATTGAAC
>JAGQVF010000380.1:372-1440 GCA_020438135.1 Bacteroidales bacterium
CAAAAATTTGGTTCTGAGGACCAAAAGCAAAAATATTTGCCCGACCTGGCCACCGGAAGGAAGATCGGAGCCTATCTTTTGTCCGAGCCGGAGGCGGGATCTGATGCCACCATGCAACGGACGACCGCTGAAGATAAAGGCGATCATTACATTTTGAATGGAACGAAAAACTGGATCACCAATGCCAACTCAGGCTCGATTTACCTGGTGATTGCGCAAACCCATCCTGAAAAAAAACATCACGGTATCAATGCCTTTATTGTTGAAAAAGATACGCCCGGCATCAGCCTCGGACCGCATGAAGACAAGATGGGAATGCGCAGTTCCGACACACATTCGGTGATGTTTACTGATGTGAAAGTTCCCAAAGAAAACCGGATTGGCGAAGATGGATTTGGGTTTAAATTCGCCATGCAGGCACTCGAAGCAGGGCGGATCGGTATTGCCGCCCAGGCCCTCGGCATTGCATCCGGTGCCCTTGAACGCTCCATCCAGTATGCCAAAGAAAGAAAAGCTTTTGGCACCGAGATCGCCAACCACCAGGTGATTGCGTTCAAGATCGCCGATATGGCCGTAAAAGTGGAAAACGCCCGCAACCTTTGTTTAAAAGCGGCCTGGTTGAAAGACAACCACAAGCCCTTTGCCCTCGCCAGCTCCATGGCCAAACAATATTGCGCCGACATAGCCATGGAAGTTACTACCGAAGCAGTTCAAATTCATGGTGGATATGGATATGTAAAAGAATACCACGTGGAACGTTTGATGCGTGAAGCCAAACTAACACAGATTTATGAGGGTACGTCGGAGATACAGAAGATTGTGATATCGCGGTCGCTACTTAAAGAGTAATCAGACTTAGGGAGCAATTTTGAGTGATTGAGAGAGAGTTTTTATCTTTGTCCAATTAGTTTTTCAAATAACGCAATAAATAAACAAATAATCATGAAGATATTAATTTGCATTAGCAACGTACCTGATACCACCACAAAGATCAGGTTTGTAAATGACAACAAAGAATTCGACACCGGCGGCGTACAGTGGATCATCAATCCCTGGGATGAGCTGGCA
>JAGQVF010000380.1:1506-2012 GCA_020438135.1 Bacteroidales bacterium
GTGATCGGTGTGGGACCGCAAACAGCCGAACCGACCCTGCGCAAAGCCCTGGCCATTGGTGCAGATGATGCCATCCGTGTGAATTTCGAACCGAAAGATGCCTACGCTGTGGCTCAGCAGATTTCGGAAGCTGTTAAAGAGGATGGTTACGACCTGATCATCGCCGGCATTGAATCATCGGATTACAATGGCTCTGCTGTGGGTGGCATGGTTGCCGAGTTTCTGGGAATTGCTTCCATTTCAGCAGTTTCGTCAATCAATTTTGAAGGTGGTTCTTTCCATGTAAAACGGGAGATTGATGGCGGTTCTGAAGTCGTTGCTGCGGAGGCTCCATTCCTTGCCATCGTTCAGAAAGGTATTGCCATCAATCCGAGAATCCCATCCATGCGGGGCATCATGCAGGCACGTACCAAACCTCTAAAAGTTGTTGAACCGGTGGATGCATCAAACATGACTGAGTTTGTGGAATATGAAATGCCACCGGCGAAGGCTGCCTGCAAAATGGT
>JAGQVF010000380.1:2084-3234 GCA_020438135.1 Bacteroidales bacterium
CAGATTACGCAGATTAAAGAATTACACAAATTAAAAAATGGATTATCCGGAAACCAAATATCCGTTGCAGAAAGAGACCTATCTAATCATAGGTCTTTGTATGGAAGTGCACCGGAATCTGGGACATGGATTTTTAGAGAATGTTTATAAGGATGCGCTGGATTATGAATTTCAACAAAACGGCGTTCCTTATGAGAGGGAAAAATCATACAGGATCAAATACAAAGACGAATATCTTAAACATGGATACAACGCTGATTTTGTTGTTTATGATGAAATTGTCCTCGAAGTGAAAGCTACCAATGGTGTAGCAACCGGAACATTCTCCAGGGTGATAAATTATCTTGCCGCTTCAAAATGCAAAATCGGTTTGCTGGTCAACTTCGGCGAACCCTCTCTATATCACAAAAGATTCATTCTTTAGAAATCTGAGAGATTAAAAAAATCAGTGCAAATCAGTGAAATCTGTGGCAAAAAAAAAGAAAGTAAATAAATCAGTGACAATTAAAATATAAGATACAATGAGCGTACTCGTATATACAGAAAACTGGGACGGCAAATTCAAAAAACAAAGTTTTGAATTGGTATCCTTCGGCCGCAGCCTGGCCGAAATGTTAAATACTTCCGTTACTGCCCTGAGCATCGGTGAAGTATCATCTGATGAACTGAACAAACTTAGTGGTTACGGAGCACAAAAGATCATCGAAGTGAAGGACGACCGACTGAATCACCTTATCAACGGAGCTTTCAGTTCCGTCATCAGCCAGGTGGCCGAAAAGGAAGGTTCCACAGTGGTTTTGATGAGCAACAACAACACAGGCAAAGCCCTGGCGCCGCGTGTTTCGGTGAAACTCAAAGCCGGACTGGTAGCAGGGGTGAATGCCCTGCCTTCCTCCACCGATCCGTTTATCATCAAGAAAAAGGCATTTACAGGTAAAGCTTTTGCCAATGTGAAAGTGAATTCGGAAAAGAAAATTCTGACCCTGAACCAAAACGCTTTTCAACTGATCGAAAAAGAAGGCGGTGCCCAGATGGAATCCTTTTCACCTGAACTGAATGATGCCGATTTCAAAACCGAAGTGAAAAACGTAAACAAAGTGACCGGTAAAGTATTGCTCACCGATGCCGAGATCGTGGTTTCGGGTGGACG
>JAGQVF010000069.1:0-21925 GCA_020438135.1 Bacteroidales bacterium
AATGACGGAATAGGACCAAAGGGTTTGCCCAAAAAATCCATATCCAGTCCGGCAACAATAACCCGTATGCCATCATTTGCAAGCAGGTTACATACCGATGCCAGTTCACTGTCAAAAAACTGGGCCTCATCTATTCCAACCACATCTACTTCATTGGCAAGCAATAGTATCTGCGAAGCTGCCTGCACAGGGGTAGACTTGATCGAAACAGCATTATGAGAAACAACTGCTTCTTCATCATACCTGACATCAATGGCAGGTTTAAAGATCTCAACCCGTTGTCGTGCAATTTTAGCCCGGTTGAGCCTGCGGATCAGCTCTTCGGTTTTACCTGAAAACATCGATCCGCAAATAACTTCTATCCAGCCCCCACCTCTGGGTTGTTTGGTTGTGTTTTCAAGAAACATGAGAAGACATCTGTTTTAATTTGTAATTTTACCAAATCTTTGCGATGGAAAGCATTTCTTCACAAAGATAAACAGTCTGCAATTTCAGGCATATATTTAAGCGATAATTTTCGGTATTGAGAACCCATTTTGATGAATTACGCTATGGATCAGGAAAAACTTCTAAACATTATCAAAAATTTACAACAGGAGCTTAATCAACTCACCAACGCTATCAGCAGCAGTAACAGTGGAGCAGGTCGTATCGATCAGGACCTGTTACTGGAAAAACTCCGCAAAACCTACGACGAAATTTTAAGAACCTCATCGAATGAACGTGAGTTGCCGGATTCGAAACCTCCTGTATCCCCTGATGTGAGTCATCCTGAAGAAACTTTATTAACTTCAGAAATTGATGAAGAAATTCAAAAAAGTGAAACCGATACTTCTGAAATTACGTCGGATGAGATAATACTTGAGGTTGGTAAGAACATCCCGGTTGATAAACCCAAAAAAGAAAACATCCATGAGGGAATAAACAAAGCGCCGGGCGCAGCAGATCTTTTTTCAGGGCAATTTGTCGCTGGAGAACAAGAACCCGTGCAAGAAAACAAACCGAAAAAAGAAACTCCCGAATCACCTACCGGCAATTCAGTCCCTGCATCTGAATCGATCGTGGAAAAAATTCAAAAAGAAGTTCACGAAGAAACGGTTGCAGATAAAATCCAAAAAAACAAAATTTCCAGTCTGAAAGTTGCAATCGGGATCAACGACAAGTTCTTTTTCATCAATGAGTTGTTTAACGGCAGCCTGGCTGAATACAACCAGGTGATCGATGACCTCGACCAAACAGCGGATCTCAACAATGCACTTAACAAACTCAGTTCACTTCAGCAAAAAAATATGTGGGATCCTGAATCCGATGCCATGCAAAAACTGAAAGATTTTATTGAAAGAAAATTTGTGTAGATTATGTTGCGCAGCTTAACTTTTGTTTTCCTCGGGTTGTTCCTATCCAACATTTATTCACAGGATTTGCAATATGTTAAAGAATCTGTCCAAATCCTTTCTGATAGCTCCATGCATGGACGGGGTTATGTACAAAATGGTGACGGTTTGGCTGCAACCTTCATTCGCAACGAAATGAAGAAGGCAGGTCTAAAGTCCTATTCGAACAATTATTTCCAGCATTTTGCCATGCCTATCAATACTTTTCCTGATACAGTGAGGGTTGAAGTTGATGGCAGTTCACTACAACCGGGAAAAGATTTCGTTGTTGAGTCGAATGCACCTGCTGTAAACGGAAGTTTTGAATTGGTTTTCATACCCTCCGACTCCGTATTAAAAGATTCTCTTCACCGGATCTTTCCCGATATTTTATTGAAAAACAAAGTAGTTGTAACAGATGGCAACAACCCATTGATGCATCACGATAATCCCTTCGGTTCAGCGGGGATCATCTTTACGGAAGATAAAAAAGTAGGGTGGCATGTTTCAAATGGATTCGAAGTGAAAAATTATTTCACCCTGAAAATCATGAAGGATAAAATTCCGGTGAATTCAAAAAAGATAAAGATCCAAATTAACAGCAAATTTGAAAGGGATCACAAAACGCAAAATGTTATTGGTTATCTGAAAGGCACAAAAGAACCTGACTCCATTATTGTGATTGGCGCACATTATGATCACCTTGGGATGATGGGTAGCGAAGTTTGGTTTCCGGGAGCCAATGATAATGCAAGCGGCACTTCTATGATGCTCGATCTGGCACGTTATTTTGGAAAAAAGAAATACAGGCCTGACAACACCATTGTATGTATAGCTTTTGCAGGTGAAGAAGCCGGATTGCTTGGATCATTCTGGTTTGTGGAACATCCTCCGTTTCCACTGTCGCAGGTCAAAATGATGATCAACCTTGACATGGTTGGCTCAGGGAGCGAAGGGATCAAAGTTGTAAATGGCACCATTCTCAAAACCAGGTTTAATCAGCTGAAAAAAATAAACGAACAAAAAAAATACCTGGCGAAGGTTTCAGGTCGGGGTGAAGCTGCCAACAGCGATCATTACCCGTTTTATGCCAAAGGAGTGCCGGCTTTTTTCATATACACACTGGGTGCTGAATCGCCGGCGTATCATTCCATTTGGGATACGACCGATAATGTCCCTTTTACTGAATATGAAGACCTTTTTAATCTATTGACCGACTTTATCAAACAACTTTGAAAATGGGAAAGCTTTATATTGTACCCACCCCCATTGGAAATCTTGAAGATATCACCTTCAGGGCAGTAAGGTTTTTAAAAGAAGCCGGGCTGATCCTTGCCGAAGATACCCGGGTATCGGGCAAACTCCTCAAACATTATGGAATCCAAACTCCTATGGAATCGCATCATGTGTACAATGAGCACAAAACCGTTTCGAAAATTGCGGACAGGATTAATGCCGGACTCACCGTTGCGCTGATCAGTGATGCCGGAACTCCCTCAGTGTCCGATCCGGGATTTTTACTGATTAGAGAATGTATTAAAAACCAAATTGCGATTGAGTGCTTACCGGGTGCCACAGCCCTGATACCTGCACTTGTAAATTCAGGAATTCCATCTGACAGGTTCTGCTTTGAGGGTTTTTTGCCTCACAAAAAAGGAAGGGCTTCGCGTCTCTCAAAACTTGCAGAAGCCGAACATACTATCATATTATATGAATCCCCCTTCAGGCTTGTTAAAACCCTGGAACAACTCGGTTCACAACTGGGGTTTGACAGGAAGGCCTGCATATGCCGTGAACTGACTAAAATACATGAGGAAAATGTCAGGGGTACACTGCAGGAATTATATGATCATTTCAGGACACAAACTGTGAAAGGTGAAATTGTGATTGTGGTCGCTGGCCGTTCAGTTTAACTTGTCCAATTTCGTACAATTTTGTCGGATTACGTACACCAAACCGGTGTAACAAATACCAGGGATTTCAAAATTACCAACTCTTTTCCAAGCACTTATGCTGTTTGGCATTCAATTGGCAAATACCTTTAAAACAATTTAAACCATGAATAACATCATGTATCAAACAACCTGAAAATTCTCTTCTCAATCTTTACTACCGTAAAGTTTTATGTTGGATTAGGCAACGTGCTTCAAAGTCCCGCCCACACAGCGGGACTTTCTTTTTGTTCATATAACTTTTTGTACTTTAGTTCGAAAATAACGAAACGATGAGCAGGAATAAAGACAAGACAAATCCTGAATTTTGCCAACCCACCGAAAACAATTCCCAACAAATCGATCTGTTTTCATACAGGATCCCTGCTGGTTTTCCTTCACCTGCTGAAGATTTTCTTGAAAAACGTCTTGACCTGAATGACTATCTGATTAAAAATAAAGCAGCTACTTTCCTCGTAAAAGTCACAGGGAATTCGATGGAAAAAGCAGGTATTCTGGATGGGGATGTGCTGGTGATTGATCGTTCGGCCGAACCTTCGAACGGCAAAGTCATATTGGGCGTACTCAATGGAGAGTTTACCGTAAAACGGATCAGAACAAAAAGAAATAAGCTTTTTCTGGAACCTGCCAATGACGATTATAAACCCATTGAGATCACTCCGGAAATGGATTTTAAAGTTTGGGGTGTTGCCACCTTCGCAATACACACCTTATAAAAAAAAGGGCAGTAGAAAAATCTAAGCTGCCCTTATGAGAAAATTTACCCAAAATTAATGTCTGATCTATACGATAATTCTAATTACCTGAGATAGTTTTGTGGTGCAGGGGTTTAACGTAAATTTTCAAATAAGGTTTTGCAATCGGGGGTTGCTATGATTTAACTAATTTCCGTTGAATATGTGAATGAGATTTGTGGCAGGTTCGAACTCTACAAAATATTGTTTGAGAGGAACCGAAGCAGGCCCTCCAACTGGTGCACCATCCAGCACATTAAATCTCGACATGCACACGGAATCGATCAGTTGATAGCTGGCCGGGTCGAACTCAACAATGGCTCCTTCTTTCTGATAATCGTACGGACAGGCCATTTCAAATGCCATGTAGCTTCCTATGTTAGGATCCACACAATAAACAAATACCCCGTGATAACCTTCGTAGGGATACGCTTTATGATCGCCGGGTATTAACAATCCTTCGGTAAAGGGGTTCAGGTAAAGCGAAACAGCTACATTTGGAATATAGCCCTGGCCCTGGTTGTTTTTATCCTTCTTGCATGACGAAACAAACATCAAGATCGCCAGCGTGATCAAAATCTGAAAATTTCTGTGAGTTACCAATGACATCATCAATTTAGTTTTACGCAAAATTAATAATTTGCCTTCTTGAAATGCGTTATTTATTTTACCACCGCACATTACCAACCTTGCAAATTGATATAACGTATTTCCGCTAAAAATGTATATTGCAAACGGAAGAAACATTACATTTGGATCATGATCCTGAAGTTTTGTAAATTTATTGCCTTCTTTATGTTGATCGGTATGGTAGTCATGAACAGTGGTTGCCGTACAATATTTGTTAATAATCCTGAGAAAAAAGCACAGAAGGCTCAGGAGAAAGATGAAAAGCAATTTCAAAAAAACTATAAAGCAATCCAAAAAGCACACTTAAAACATCAGGATAAAGAAACCAGGAAGCGCATGAAGAAAAATCTGAAAACCGCAAAAAAAAGTAAAAAGAAGAAAAAATCGGACTGGGATTGCCGGTAAAAACCTTAAAGCATGAAAAAGTTTAAAATCATCACAGCCGTCGCTTTTCTCATTTTAGCATTTCGGGGAGTGATGTTATCACAAAACCCTGAAAATATCACCTTCGAGAAATATGGTTCCGAAAATATTAAACTGGTTAAGGGACTTTCGCAGAACTGGGTATATACCATTTTACAGGACCAATATGGATATATTTGGTTTGGAACCTGGGATGGACTTAACAAATACGATGGGTACAACTTTACCACCTATAGCGTAAATGACGGGCTTTCGGATCATACCATCAACGATATGCTTGAAGATGGGAATGGCAATCTTTGGATAGCCACCAATAAAGGATTGAATAAATTTGACAGAACTACCCAAACCTTTACTGAATTTACCGACATACCTTCCGACACGGTTAGTTTGTACCGCGACCGGATCAATTGCCTGTTGCTTACCGACAATCACATCCTTTGGTTGGGAACGGGAGGCGGACTGGTAAAATTTGATATCAGTAACGACTCAATGACCGGATTTCTCTCCACGCCTCAGGAATATTTCAGTACCCGAAGTAACTACATCCTCGACATTTGTGAAGGAAATTATAACAACCTATTAATCGGCACCACCTATGGATTAATCGATTTTAACAAAGAGAACGGTAGATCCACACGATATTATCATGTGCCCGGCGAATCTTCAGGTCTCAGCAATGACAATGTCCGCTGTATTTACCGCGAAAAATCCGGAAACATCTGGATTGGTACCAGAAATGGATTAAACTATTATGACACCACTACTGCCACCGTTAAGCACTACTTTTTTGACCCTGATGATCCGCACAGTATCGGTTCAAATTACGTTCGGACAATTTATGAAGACAGTAGGGGAAACATTTGGTGCGGTACAGAATCAGGAGGGCTCAATCAATACAATCGTCAACAGGACAATTTTATAAGATATACCCACCATTCAACAGATAAGAACAGCCTGAGCAATAACCGGGTTTATTCAATTTTTGAAGATAACACCGGTAATCTTTGGATTGGTACTTACAACGGGGTAAATAAAATCAACAAATACCAGAATAAATTCAGGTTATATCAGCAAAGCGAAAAGCAGAACGGACTGCAGAGCAATTTTATCTGGAGTTTTGATCGTGACGGATCCGGCCATATCTGGATTGGAACATCAAACGGGGTAAACATTATGGATCCGGGAAAAGACAGCTTCTCACATATGGTTCATCTCCCTTCCAATCCCAACTCACCGGCTGCAGATGAAATAAGAACACTTGCATTTGATTCTCTCAGAAATACTATTTGGCTGGGCATTTACGGAACCGGTCTTGATGCATACGACCTCGATACAAGAGAAATGAAGCATTTTTTTCCACAATCAAACAAAAACAGCCTGAGCAATATATATGTCAACGACATTTTGATTGATTCCGAAGATTTCGTTTGGATTGCCACAGGTCGCGGACTCAACCGCCTCGACCCCGATTCGAATATCTTCAGGCAATATAATAACCGGCCGAACGATCCGACAAGTATCTGCAACGACATTGTAATTTGCCTTTTTGAAGACTCAAAAGGATCTATCTGGATTGGTACCGACAAAGGTTTATCACGTTTTGATCGCGCAAAGCAAAGTTTTGAGAACTATTTTCACGAAGAAGATTCGCCGCTGAACAGCAACACTATTTTTTACATTACCGAAGATTATGCCGGAAAAATCTGGGTAGGTACCTCAGGAGGCGGCCTTGTTAAATTGAATAGCGAAACCGGAACCTATAAGATACTTACAATGGAAGACGGCCTGCCGAACAATATCGTTTATGGAATTTTAGAGGATGACGAAAAAAATCTGTGGTTAAGCACAAATCTTGGCCTTGTAAAGTTCTATCCGGTGGGAGAGAAATTTGTTTCTTACGATGTGAAAGATGGCATCCAGAGCTATGAGTTCAATCTAGGTTCATGTTATAAAGACCTGGATGGAACCATGTATTTCGGAGGCATGAACGGGTTTAATGTTTTTTATCCGCCTGATATTAAGATCAATCCAAATGTTCCGGTAGTTGTTATTACTTCATTTCGGAAATTCAATGAAAAACAACCATTTGAGTTGTTCGACGGCGATACCATAATGCTAAAATACGACGATAACTTCTTTTCTTTCGAAATTGCTGCTCTTGACTATACCAATCCCTCAAAAAACAGGTATAAATATATCCTGGAGAACTTCGATAACAACTGGACCGTCGGGGATGTCAGTAAAAGGGTTGCCGAATACAAAAAAGTGACCCCCGGCAACTATACATTTCATGCACTTGGATCGAACAACGACGGGATTTGGAACGAAGAAGGTATCAGTATTTCCGTAATTGTTACACCACCCTGGTATGCCACCTGGATTTTCAGGGTAATTGCCTTCCTGATTCTGATTTCAACTATCTGGTTAGTAATTTACAGGCGTATGAAAACGATTCGCAGAAAACATGAAATCGATAAAAAACTACTTGAAATTGAAAAGCAGAAATTCGAACTTGAGCAAAAAGCACTTCGTTTACAGATGAATCCCCATTTTATTTTTAACTCACTGAATTCCATTCAAAGCTACATTCTCACCCACGACATGGAAATGGCAGTAACCTACCTGGGAAAATTTTCTCAATTGATGCGCCTTATTCTGAACAACTCAGGAAACAAGTTTGTCGCTTTTAAAGAAGAACTCAAGGCCCTAAAACATTATCTCGACCTGGAAAAACTGAGGTTCGACAATAAATTTGAATACAACATCCATGTGGAAGATAACATTGATGATGACTTTATTGAAATTCCACCCATGATCATACAGCCTTATGTCGAAAATGCAATTATCCATGGTATTTTACATAAAAAAACAACCGGTATGATCGATATAAAATTCAGCATCATCGATCAAACCTTACATTGCTCAATTACCGATAATGGTGTAGGCAGAGAAAAGTCGGAGCAAATCAGAAAGGAAGCCGGCATTCAACGAAAATCCACCGGAATGTATATTACCAAAGCCAGGTTGGAACTTCTGAGCAACGGCAAAAGGGACGAATATACGGTGAAGGTATCCGATTTAAAAGATGCAGGAGGAAATGCAACCGGCACAAGGGTTGACCTCATCATCCATTATTTAGATGATTAACAACTTATACTATATAATATGTTAAAAGCAGTTATTGTTGAAGATGAAAAACGGTCGAGAGAAACGCTCTCAGGATTATTAAAACTTTATTGCAAAGATGTAAATCTGGTAGCTGAAGCCGATGGCATGAACAGCGGTCGTGAGGCTATTTTGAAACATGATCCCGATCTGGTTTTCCTGGATATTCAAATGCCGGATGGGAGTGGATTTAAACTTCTCGAGTCGCTTGAAAATATCAGATTCGATGTAATTTTTACCACAGCTTATGATCAGTTTGCCATTAAAGCTATTAAATTCAGCGCACTCGATTACCTGATGAAACCGATTTTTCCTGAGGATCTCGTAGCAGCAGTTGAAAAAGCCAAGAAAAAAAGAGATACACAAGGTACAAAACAGGGTATTGATGTGCTCTTACAACATGTAAAAAAACCTGAATCTGAAAATCCCAAAATTGTTCTGTCAACCAGTGAAAAAATTCATGTGGTTAATATAAAAGACATCATCCGCTGTGAATCAGACAACTACTACACCCTATTCTTGTTCACAGATGGCACAAAACTGCTCATATCCAAAACGCTGAAGGAAAATGAAGAACTCCTCAGCGAGCATAACTTCATCAGGCCCCATAAATCGCACCTGATCAATGCACTCTACATAAAAAGCTTCCTCAAACAAGATGGTGGTTACATCATGATGACTGACGGAAGTAAAGTTCCGGTGAGTCGAAGGAAAAAGGAAAAAATCATTGAGATCATAAATAATTTATAAGGTATAACCTGACTTAAAAAAATACACCATCTTTATATTGTTACATAACAAACAGTTAAGCAAAAGCCGTAAACTGATTTTCTTGTACCGTAAACTGATTTACGCTATTCCTATATTAATTTTATACTATATTTACCAACTCAATATCGCTTAATTGCAATAAAAATGGAAGATTTATTACCCCTGTTAATTGGTGTTATCTGGCTGGCTTACACTTGGTTCAACAAGGAGCAGAAAAAGAAAAATGCTGCACGCTCAGGCAAAACCGGTGAACAAAAAACCAAACCTGAAAAAGAGCCATCCATCCTTGAACAGATCCTGATGGGCCAGGAGATAAGGGTACCTGAACCGGAAGAAGTTCTTTACGAAGCGGAAAATGAAAAAGAAAAGGTTGAGCCGGTTCCGGTAGTGAATAAAGCTAAAACATGGCGTAGCAGTGCAATTGAACGATTTACAGAAGAAGGCACATCGGTGTTGAGGGGCAAGTCACCGATCACTTTACATGATATTGAACAAGAGGAAGATGGATATGATCCGGTATTTAACCCGGATGATTTTGATCTGCAGCAAGCGGTTGTGTATGCAGAAATTTTACATCCTCCTTATATTGATTATAAATAAGATTGGCAAGACATACGGGGGCTAAAAAATTTTGGAGTTTACATTTTTTTATTAGTAACTTTACCCCCTTTTTGAAGCACAGTGTATAATCTAACATAAAATTATATGGTATGTTAAGAAATTTACTATTAACTATTGGGATTGTTTTATTCGCTAACCTGATCGCCTTTTCTCAGTCAGGAAGCCTCAAAGGAAAGATTCTGGATAAAGAAACCAGAGAACCGATTGCTTTCGCAAATGTGGTGCTGGAAGTAGGCGGTACCATGTCAGGTGGTGCCACTTCTGATTTTGACGGTAATTACATCATCAAACCTGTGCAACCGGGTACCTACGACCTTAAGGCCACTTATGTAGGTTACAAAACAGTGGTGGTTACCGGGCTGATTATCAAAGCCGACCAGATCACATTTTATGATGTCGAAATGGAGTCCACATCTCAGCAACTTGAAGAGATTGTGGTTACTTCGTATAAAATTCCACTTATCGACAAGGATAAAACAGTTTCCGGAGGT
Organism: Bacteroidales bacterium; assembly: GCA_020438135.1. Taxonomy (GTDB): domain Bacteria; phylum Bacteroidota; class Bacteroidia; order Bacteroidales; family JAADJA01; genus JAADJA01. The sequence continues at coordinate 10,164 of JAGQVF010000069.1, forward strand.
AGTGTTACCGCCGAAGATATCAAAAAGATGCCGAACCGTAATGCTGAATCTGTTGCTACCTCAGTGGGTGGTGTATTTTCTGAAGACGGTGAAAGGGGAAACGTAAGGGGTGCCAGGAGCGACCAAACAGTTACCTATATTGATGGTATCCGCGTGATAGGTTCAACAAGCCTTCCACAGTCTGCCATCGAGCAGGTTTCGGTATTTCTCGGAGGGTTGCCTGCACAATATGGTGATGCCAGGGGCGGTATTATCAATGTAACCACCAAAGGTCCATCCCGAACATTCGGAGCAGGTATTGAACTCGAAACATCCAAATTCCTCGATGCTTTTGGGCACAGCAGGCTTGGATTCAATGTGCAGGGGCCGCTTATCAAAGGTAAAAAAGACAACCAAACAGCTCTTCTCGGTTATTTTATTTCCGGTGATCTTAACTATCGTGAAGACAGCCGGCCGACTGCAACCGGCGCCTATGTAGCAACAGACAGTTGGCAGCAAACCCTGCAAAACGAACCGCTCGTACCGATCGGGTCATCAGGAGTTTCTACCGGAACAGCGCTTCATGGGGAATACACAACCATGAACAATCTTGAGCATATAAAATACACACCCAATACTTCCAGATATGGTGTGAATCTGTCAGGAAAATTAGACGTCAGAACCACCCAAACAACTCAACTTACATTCGGTGGCCAGTTTACTTACAATGATGGCAACTCATGGTTCTATCAACACAGCATGTTCAACTCCGACAGGAACTATCTCGACATGAATAACACATGGAGGGTTTTCGGTCGGTTTACACAACGATTCCCCACCAGCAAAGAAAGTACATCATTGATCAAAAATGTATATTACAACATTCAGCTTGATTATTCGCAAACCCGCACAAGATCAATGGATCCATACCACAAGGATGATCTGTTTAAATACGGATACCTTGGGTCATTTACAACTTATAAAGATCGTACTTTCTCAGATCCCGAAACAAGGGTCATAAACGGTGTTGAATACAACAATACCTACTTCCTGACCGGTTGGGATAACGATACAGCGTATGTTTTTAATCCTAAAGACTACAATCCTTATCTTGCCAACTATACAAGCACTATCTATGATTACTATCCAAACCCATCAAGACAATATGTATCAGGAGGCGAGCTTGTTACAGAAGGTTACTGGAGAAATGAAGACGACCTTCGCTCGGTAGGCGGTTTGCTAAATGGTCAGCAACCTGATTGGTATTATGGCTTATGGGCTCCTCCGGGATCTATTCAGGCATCTGTTGGAGGACCAACAGCCACCTACGCCGAAACAAATGATAATCTGATCTCATTAAATGCTTCTGCTGCTGCTGATATTGGTAACCATGAGGTGAAATTCGGTTTTCTTTACGAACAACGAACCGAACGTGGATTCAGGTACAATGCACCAGAATTGTGGTCGAACATGAGGCAACTTGTCAATAACCAGATTCAGGGAATTGATACCACTCAGGCCCAGTTTGTTTACAATGAGGAAGGTATTTTCCAGGATACCGTTTTATATCCCAGATTATACTCTGAACGGGATCATGCCCGATTCGATATCAGTCTGCGCGAAAAACTGGGCTTCGATAAAAACGGAACCGAATTTATTTTAATAGATTCATACGATATAGATAACAATACCATTCAATATTACGATAAAGATGGTATGCTGCATACCATGAATGTTGATCCCGATTTGCTTTCAATCGATATGTTCAGTGCCGATGAATTACTGCAAAGCGGTAATTACATTGCCTATTATTATGGATATGACTACAAAGGAGATAAACTTACCGAAAGGCCAAGTTTGGATGACTTCTTTACTGAACTTGATGATCGAGGCGATTTTGCAAGGCAAGTCCCTGCTTTCGAACCAATTTACATGGCCGGTTATATCCAGGATAAATTTGCTTTTCGCGACCTCATCTTTAACATCGGGATTCGTGTTGACAGGTTTGATGCAAACCAACCGGTGTTGAAAGATCCTTATTTGCTGTATGAAGCCCGAACTGTATCTGAGGTATCCAGCATCGGAGGCCAGCAAATTGATCATCCCGGCAATATGGGAGAAGACTATGTGGTTTATGTTAACAATGTGGAAAATCCAACGGAGATTGTTGGTTATCGTAATGAATTTACGTGGTATACTGCTGAGGGTGTCGAAATTCAGGATCCAACCATTTTGGGAGATGAATCAGGTCCATACAGGGTCGATCTCGAGAATCCGACAATCAATTCCAACGCATTTAAAGATTATGAACCTCAGTGGAGCGTAATGCCAAGGATTTCATTCTCATTCCCGATTTCAGATGAAGCTTTGTTCTTTGCCCATTATGACGTGCTTACACAACGTCCGCTTAACAATGTCAGGTCGAACCCTGCTGATTATTATTTCATCAATACCCTCGGTTCGTCCCGCTTAAACAATCCGAATCTGAAACCTACCAAGACAATTGATTATGAACTTGGATTCCAGCAAAAGCTGACCAATAAATCTTCACTGAAATTAACCGCCTTTTATCGTGAAATGCGTGATGATATACAGGTGTACAGGTTTACAGGTGCCGATCCTCGGGATTATACATCCTATAACAATATCGACTTCGGAACCATCAAAGGTTTAACTGTTACTTATGACCTTCGCAGGTTGAACAGCAACACGCGATTAAATGCAAGTTATACATTACAATTTGCGGACGGTACCGGCTCCGAAACAACCACGGCTGCCGCTTTGATTGCTTCCGGTCTTCCGAACCTCAGAACTACCAATCCATTGAACTGGGACAGGCGTCATAATTTCAATATTTCGCTCGACTACAGGTTCTCGGATGGCAAAGATTATAACGGTCCGACCATTACCAGGAGAAAAGGAACCGATAACGAAAAAACGGTGCAATTGCTCAAGAACACAGGCGTGAACTTCCTGATTACGGGTGGTTCAGGAACCCCTTATACGGCTCAGGAGAATATTACCAGTATCAGGTCTTCTGCTACACGTATTCTTGATGGTACCATCAACGGTTCACGTAAACCGTGGCAATTCAGGGTTGATATGCGACTCGACCGGGATATATATCTCAAGTCAGAAGGGTCGGATAAGAATACATACCTGAACGTATATCTGCAGATACTGAACTTATTTAATACAGAAAATGTACTCCAGGTTTATTCAGCCACAGGTGTTCCGGATGATGATGGTTACCTGGCAGCCGCTGAATGGCAAAGAGAGATCAGCGAACAAACTGATGAGCAATCCTACCGGACACTCTATGCGTTGGCTCTTCAAAGACCATGGTATATTAGTTCACCAAGGCAAATCAGAATTGGTGTATTGTTTAATTTTTAATACGATTTGAATTGGAAAAAATATTAAAAGGCTTAATTATGAAAAATATTTCCCGCTTTCTGATTTTTGCGCTGTTTGTTTCAATCATGTTTAATACGGGGTATGCTGAAAAATCTGTTTTCGGAAGTTATAAAAGTTCCGAAAGCATTAAATCAACAGCCGCAGGATGTCTTGATCCATCAGGGTTCAGGTTTCTGAATGTGAACAATGTGAGGGCCAGGATCAACACCGGAGGTGATATGTGGTGGAATCTCGATAATGTTGGTCAATACTATATTCCTGCCAATACTTCCAAAACTTCATTTTTCTCCGGATCACTCTGGATTGGAGGCGAAGATGTAAACAATCAGCTGAAGTTAGCCGCCATCCGCTACAGGAATGATGGAACAGATTATTATACCGGACCTTTATCTCTCAGTGGGGATGCGTCTATTGATCCAGAAACTTGCTCCGAATGGGATAAATTTTTCCGCATTAGCAGGGCTGAAGTGGATGAATTTATTCAATGGTTCAACAGCGAAAATAAAGCTACCGACTTCCCGGGATATACCATTCCTGAATCGATCATCAATTATCCTGCTCATGGAAATATTGAGAAAGATCAAAGTTACTACATGGCTCCTTTTAAAGATGTGGATGGTAATGGTGACTATGATCCTTCGCAAGGGGACTATCCATATTACGATATCACCAACGAACTTTGTCCAAAAAATTATGCAGGTAATCCTGACTATGTACCAACTCCTACAGCCGAATCTGAATATTACATCAATTATTATGGTGGTATATTGGTCGACCAGGTTTTAAAAGGAGATGAAACGTTGTGGTGGGTATTCAACGACAAGGGAAATGTGCATCGTGAAACCGACGGTTCCGCCATCGGTATGGAAATCAGGGCACAGGCTTTCGGATTTACTACCAACGACGAAATTAACAACATGACATTTTACACCTACGAAATTATCAACCGTTCTACCTATGAATTGACAGATACTTACTTTTGCCCCTGGGTTGATACTGACCTCGGTCATGCCTGGAATGATTTTGTAGGTTGTGATGTTGAAAGAGGACTTGGTTATTGCTACAACGGAACCCCGGTGGACGAAGGAGGACCGGAAGCTTATGGAGAACAACCTCCGGCCGTAGGTGTTGACTTTTTCCAGGGACCGTATATGGATCCGGATGGGTATGATAATCCGTCTTTTAATGGGGATGGTTTACTGGGTCCTACTTTCGAGGGGGGATGTAATATCGTTACCTCTGATGGTCAGATCATTGAAATGTCTTATGGCGATGACTCTACAGGAATGTACCTGGTTAGATCGGAAGCGATCAACGGGGTGAACTTCGGAAATGGGATTGTAGATGATGAACGTTTTGGCATGAGACGATTTGTGTACCATAACAACACCGGCCCTCAATGGCAAACCGATCCTTCAACTGCACCTGAATACTATAATTTCCTTCAGGGCATCTGGAAAGATAATGAAAGAATGAAATATGGCGGAAATGCACACGATACCGACCCCGGAGCTCCCGAATGTGATTTTATGTTCCCCGGTGATTCGGATCCCTGTAACTGGGGTACAGACGGTTTACCTCCGACCGGTGGTTTGAATCAAAATGGAAACTACTGGACAGAGGAAAATGTAGGAAATCCACCCAGTGACAGAAGGTTTATGCAATCAGCAGGTCCATTTACTTTGAAACCGGGCGCAGTAAACTATATTACGGTTGGATTGCCCTGGGCCAGAGCAATTTCCGGTGGACCAAGTGCTTCAGTGGAATTGCTTAGGGTAGTGGATGATAAATGCCAGGCCTTATTCGACAACTGCTTTAAAGTGATCAACGGTCCTGATGCTCCGGACCTCACTTTCCAGGAACTTGATAAAGAACTTATAGTTTACATTACCAATGATAAAAGTTCCAACAACTTTGTAGAATCCTATCTCGAACTTGATCCACAGATCAAAACACCTGATAGTTTAGCAGAACTTGGAATCGAATACGATCCTTATTACAGGTTCGAAGGATACCAGATCTTCCAGATGAAAGATGCGTCCGTAACCTTATCAGAAAGCCGATATGATCCAAGCAAAGTAAGACTTATCGCTCAATATGACGTAAAAAACGGTGTAGGTCAACTGGTTAATTTTGAATATGACCAGGAATTAAACGCCAATGTGCCGGTAGAGGTAGCAATTGATGCAGATAACGGCGTTCAGCATGCTTTCAGAATATCAGAAGATGCATTTGCCACTTCTGATATTGCACTGGTTAATCACAAGCAGTATTATTTTAGTGCACTCGCTTACGGTTATAACAATTATAAAGATTACGAGCAAACCGATCCGAATGCCCTGGATGGTCAGAAAAAACCATACCTCGCCGGGCGCCGGAACATTAAACTTTACACAGCCATTCCGCACATTCCGGTAAACGGAGTGATCGTCAATGGCGAATATGGAACAGGTCCTGTTATCACCAGGCTGGAAGGAAACGGTAATGGTGGAAATGAACTCGATCTTACTGCAGAATCAGAAGAAGAGATTTTCTCCAAACTACCGGCCGGAACAATCCTCGAAAACGGTGATACAGTGAAATACGGTCATCCGGATTATCCCATTATTTATGAACCTACCTACAAAGAAGGATATGGCCCGTTAGCTATCAAGGTGATCGATCCACTAAATGTGAAAGCAGCCAATTATATCCTTAAAATGGATACCATTATTCAAAATGTAAAACTGTTCAATGTAACTCAAACACCGGGTATTTCAGCCGGAGGTGATACGGTAAGTTATAAAATTTACCCGGGCTGGACACTTGAAGACACTGAAACCGGACAGATTTACAGATCAGATACCAGCACACTTGTTGAGAACGAACAACTGTTTTTAGATCTGGGAATTTCAATTTCATTCAGACCTACTGGGAAGCCGGGCCCGTATAAAGTCGGCCAGGTGGAAATTCCGGGTCCAACTTCAACAGATATAGTACCTATTTATACTTTCTTAGAAGATAACAATGGTTTAATAAATGCATCCATTTCCTATGAAGATAGTTCAAGGAGATGGTTGTCCGGAGTACCGGATGTTGACGGTTCAGGATTTTCGATTAACTGGATCCGTTCAGGGACCCTTGAGGATGACTGGTTTTCACAAGCCAACCCCTGGGATCCTGATGAAATCTACGAAAAAATGATAGGAGGTACGTGGGCACCCTATGCAATGACTGCATTTAATTTAGCAACAGGTCAGGATCAAAACAATGCAGGTCCGGCATTCGGTGATATCAATAACTCTAAAACACTTGCCAATGCTTTGAAAAATCTCTATAGCGTTGATATTGTGCTCACACCGGATAAATCCAAATGGACACGTTGCCCTGTGGTAGAAATGGCACCTGACCGTTTGCTGGCAGAAGGCAATGCATCCCGGTTTAGCCTTAGGAGAGCACCCTCAGTTGATAAAGATGGTAATCCATCGGGCTGGCCCCAGGATAAATCTGTATCGACCGATCCCAATGATCCGAATTATATCAAACCGAATGGCATGGGTTGGTTCCCGGGCTATGCCATCAATCTTGAAACCGGTGAACGACTGAACTTAATGTTTGGGGAGGATTCCTGGCTGGTTGATGAAAACGGCAGGGATATGCTTTTCAACCCAACTTCCACTATTTTCAGTAATCCTGCAGGATTACCTGTATTCGGCGGAAAACACTATGTATATGTCATGCAAAGTGGTATTTACAAGAATACCGAAGTTAAATTCGATTTTCCAGCTTATGATGCCGGTAAAGTGCTTGCAACTTCACTGGATACGCTGCCTGACGCAACAGGTCTGACCTTACCCTACTACAGGATCTACGGAAGTATGATCTATGCCAGTGCCATGTATGTGGGTATTCCGCTTTCTAACCCGGGCACGGAGTGGCTATCGAATGAAGTCAGGCTGAAATTTAATGTTGTAAGGCCTTACGAAAAATACTTTACAGGAAAACCTGTTCCCGAAAATTACAGCAATCCGCAAAATAAACATTATCCATTGTATTCGTTCTCGACAGAGACTATTGCGACAGGATATTCAACCGAACAGGCCTATCAGGATGATCTTGACCTTATCAATGTTGTTCCTAACCCATATTATGCCTTTGGCGTAGCCCCGGGCTATGAACGAAATGCATTGGATACAAGGGTAAAAATCACAAATATTCCTGAAAAATGTACGGTAACCATATACAATGTTAGCGGAACCCTGATCCGTCAGTATAAAGTGGATCACACAGGAATTGGCTTACCGCGAGGCTCCACAAGTAACGAGGACACCGATGCGAAAACATCCGTTGACTGGGATCTTAAAAACCATGCTGGAATTCCGATTGCAGGTGGTGTATATCTGATCCACGTGGAAGATGACAAAGGAAATGAACGTATCGTTAAATGGTTTGGATCGCTTAGGATCGAAGATTTCAAGCAGTTCTAATGAAGTATTACAGAAATGAAATATTATAAAAAATCTACAAGTATGAAGAACTTTTATAAATACCTGATCGCTTTTATCACAATAAGTTTTCTTGTTTTTCCGATACTTGAAGTGTCTGCCGGAAATAAAGACCGGTCAGGTCAGGCTGGTGCTGCAGAACTGCTGATAGATCCGTGGGCCAGAAGTTCAGGATGGGGCGGTGTAAATATTGCCAATGTAACCGGACTTGAAGGGATGTTTAACAATGTGGCAGGTATAGCTCATACACCTCAAACTGAATTGATCTTTTCATACACGGATTGGCTGAAAGGAGCCGACATTAGCGTAATGAGCTTTGGTATTACCCAAAGAGTCAGTGAATCCGGTGTGTTTGGACTCAGTGTAATGTCGATGAATTTTGGTGATATTGAAATAACAACCATCGATAATCCGGAAGGGGGCATCGGGATGTTCTCACCAAGATACCTGAACTTTGCTCTTTCATATGGTAAAGCGTTTTCAAACAGTATCTTCGGTGGACTTACCCTGAAGGTTATAAACGAATCGATAGCTGATGCAAGCGCTCAGGGTATTGCAATTGATGCAGGGATTCAATATATAACAGGAGAACAGGAAAATATAAAATTTGGTATCTCGCTGCGAAACATAGGTCCCAAGATGCAATTTAAAGGAGATGGATATTCCCTTACAACCTTTATTCAGGGAAATGATAATCAATTTACAACTACCCAGCGTGGCGCCTCTTTCGAACTGCCTACTCAATTGAATATCGGAGTGGCATACGATTTTCTTTTCGAACAGTCGCGATTTACCCTCGCCGGTAGCTTCTTCTCAAATTCATTTACCAAAGACCAGTTTTCTTTGGGAGGAGAATTTTCATTCAGGGATTATGTACAACTTCGTGCAGCCTATACATACGAAGATGGTATTTTTGATGAGATCACCAATCCTGAAAGATCCAATGCCAACAAAGGGCTGAGTGCAGGTTTTACCGTGCAGGTTCCATTAAACAAAGAAATCGGATCGGTATTTGCCGTAGACTATTCCTACAGACCAACCGATCACTTTGATGGGATACATGCCATAGGCGCCCGGTTTACCCTGTAGGCCAGGAAAGCAGAAAATTACTCAATACAAATAGAACAAAAGGACCCTTTTCAGTAAGGGTCTTTTTGTCTTTTTTTAGTAACTTTAAGAAATAAACTTGAACGGAATATGCGAAAAGTTAATTATTACACCGAGGAAGGTTTACAAAAACTGAAAAATGAACTCGAACATCTTGTAAAAGTTGAAAGGCCAGACATTTCGAAGCAGATTGCCGAGGCTCGTGATAAGGGTGATTTGTCGGAAAATGCAGAGTATGCAGCCGCCAAAGAAGCTCAGGGACTCCTCGAAATGAAAATTGCCAAACTCCAGGAGGTGGTTCAAAATGCACGCATTATTGATGAATCAAAACTCGATACATCTAAGGTTTTGCTGCTATCTACAGTTAAAATTAAGAACCTGAAAAACAACAAAACCATGCAATATACAATCGTTCCTGAACAGGAATCGGATATAAAATCAGGAAAACTTTCAGTAAAGTCTCCGATTGCTACCGGCTTGCTCGGAAAAAAAGTCGGTGATTCTGTTGACATACAGGTACCGGCCGGAGTGATCCCTTTTGAAATTATTGAAATTACCCGTTAATACCCTACGACTATGGCTTCCATTTTCACAAAAATCATCAAAGGTGAAATACCTTCCTATAAAGTGGCCGAGGATGAAAATTACTATGCATTTCTGGATATCAATCCGCTTACCAAAGGGCATACCCTCGTGATACCGAAAAAAGAAGTGGATTACCTGTTCGACCTGGATGAAGAAACATACGAGGGTTTGTTTCGCTTCGCCAGAAAGGTTGGGGCCGCCATTGAAAAGCATATTCCCTGCAAACGTTTGGGATTGGTAGCTTATGGCCTGGATGTACCACATGTTCACCTTCACCTGATTCCGCTGCATGGTGTTGGAAATGAGATCAATTTCAGCAAGGATAAAGTTAAACTTTCTGAAGAGGAGTTTAAGTCGATAGCCGGAGCGATCCATCAGAAATTTACCGAGATCTAATTCAATCGTTCAGAACTGAACTTTGGATACCGGGTCGGAAACCCTTTCCTAATAAGCCCTTTCATTACGACCTTCAATATAATTGATGAAGGATTTATTTACAACTTTATTACCGCCGGGTGTAGGATAATTTCCTGTAAAATACCAGTCCCCCCGATCGTTGGGAAGGGCTTCGTGTAAGTCTTCAATCGACTGGTAAATGATCTTTATTTTTGCCTTAATATCTGACTCGGTCAACATTTCAGCAATTTTTTCAGAAATCTGCTCTGCTGTAAAAGGCCTGTAGATATCTTTTACATAATTTATAATCTCTTCTTTGGGAAGTTTTTCCTGTTTTTTTGCTTGCCTGTAAACAGTATTGATAACCTCCTGCTGGTTGGTCTCCTTCAGCAATTGGATGGCTGCCCTGAAGGCAATAAAATCGTTTAGTTTCGCCATGTCGATGCCATAACAATCGGGATACCGGATTTGAGGAGCGGAGGAAGCCACGATAATCTGTTTAGGTCCCAGCCGATCAAGTATACGGATAATACTTCTCTTAAGTGTGGTTCCCCTGACAATGCTATCGTCAAGTACCACCAGATTATCTGCACCTTTGCGAAGGATGCCATACGTAACATCATACACATGGCCAACCAGGTCATCACGAGCGCTTTCTTGTGTGATAAAAGTACGTAGCTTAATATCCTTTACAGCGATCTTTTCAATTCGGGGCCTGAGGTTAAAAATTGTATCCAGCTTCTCGTTTGTTAGGGAATCTCCCAACTGGACGATTTTATCCTTTTTAACAGTATCACAGAAAACATCGAGTTCTTCAGCCAATCCACGAAATGCCACTGATGCGGTGTTAGGGATATAGGAGAAAACTGTATTTTCAAGGTCATAATCTATCGCCTTTAAAATAGAAGGAGCCAGCAGTTTGCCAAGTTTTTTTCGCTCGAGATAAATATCACGGTCAGTGCCACGTGAAAAGTAGATTCGCTCAAAAGAACATGATTTTCGGGTCAAAGGCTCTCTGAACTGATATTCTCCGGTTTCGCCGTTCTTTTTTATTATCAGCACATGCCCGGGATTTAATTCATGAATATCATCCACTTCAATATTAAAAGCGGTTTGGATGGCAGGCCTTTCAGAGGTTGCAACGATGATCTCATCATCCTGGTAATAAAATACAGGTCTTATACCGGCAGGATCACGCATCACAAAGGCATCGCCGTGACCGATCATACCAACAATGGCATATCCTCCATCCCAGCTTTGAGCAGATTTTTTAAGGATTTTCTGTACATCAAGATGTTCCGCAATCAATTCAGTGCTTTCCTGTTTATTAAATCCTTCCTTTTTAAGATTTTGATAAAGTTCTTCATTTTCCTCATCTAGGAAATGACCAATCTTTTCAAGAATGGTGATCGTATCCGATGTTTCAACTGGATATTGCCCGTATTCGACAAGCCGGGTAAACAACTCATCTACATTTGTCATATTAAAATTACCAGCCAGTACGAGGTTCCTTGTTTTCCAATTATTGGCACGGATAACAGGATGAATATTTGAAAGTTCGTTTTTTCCAAATGTGCCATACCTTAGGTGACCCATAAACAATTCACCGGTGAAGTCAGTATGTGCTTTCAACCAATACGGATCATTGAGCCGTTTGGGATTATCGGATGTTGCTGCTGCAATTTGAAGATCAACCTGACTGAAAATATCTTTAATGGGTGAGTCCTCTATCGAACGAATGCGGCTAATATAACTTCTTCCGGGAGTGATATCGAACTTAATCCCTGCAATGCC
>JAGQVF010000069.1:21965-23743 GCA_020438135.1 Bacteroidales bacterium
TCAGGCCATAAAAACAGGTTCCGTATTTTGCAAGATAATATTCAAGCGGTTTTAACAACCTGATGAGTACAATTCCGCACTCATGTTTTACCAGTTCACTCATTCGTAATAAACTTTAAGCATGTCGGCTGCTTTTTATAATTTCGCGGACATGCTACAAAATTAACATTTAATGAGAAAGTATATTGCTTTACTACTGATTTTAGGAATTTATTCCTTTGCCTCACATGCTCAATATGTTACACCGGGAACAGGAGTGGTTTGGGACATGGATGATCTCGTGCAGAATTCCGGTGGTGTCGTGACCGGAACTTCCGGGATGTTTACTGTTTCAGGGAATATAACTATTGCGCCGCAAGATACGATCAGGCACACCGGGGATGGCCAGATATGGATGGGCTCATCTGTTTTGTGGACCATTCAGGGTGTATTGGAATTTGATCCGCCGTCGGAATTGTTAATTTCTGCCCAGGATACACTCCAGCATTTCATGGGGTTCCGTTTCGAGGACTCGGACGCCTCTTTTTTAAATAATTGTATCATCGAATTCGGCGGAGGTATTGAGCTGGTTAATTCCGATACCCGGATTGAAAACTGTGTGATCCGTAAAAACGACAAATCGAATTCAACGGGTGTGATCGACCTTTTTCACTGCAACCCACAAATCATTAACAACGATATTTACCTGAACGAAGGGCCGGCAATTCTTTCACCTGCCAACGGAGAATGCTCTCCACACATCGAGGGAAACTGGCTCTGGCGAAACAATACCGCCAATACCAATATGCCACAGATCAACCTGGGCACTTCAGCAACGGGCATCGATATTCAGATACTGGGAAACACGATCGAGGGATTTTATGACAAAGCCGGAGGTATAGCCATTACAACCCTTGCCGGAGGCAGTATCAGTTGCATGATTGATGGAAATGAGATCATCAACAACCGATATGGCATAACGGCCTATGGATTTGATATCAACTCCACAATTTCTAATAACATCATCGCCAACAACAATATTGAAAATATGCCCATGCAGGGAGGTAGCGGGATCAACTTCTGGGGCGGCACCTCCAATACATCCATGGTTTATGGCAATGAGATCTACGGAAATCTCTGGGGTATAACCAATACAGGAGATGCCATGCCCAACATAGGGCAGGTGGAACCAGACACCATCAATCCGGGAGGCAATTCCTTTTACGACAATGGAAACGAGGGCGAAATCTATGCACTTTACAACAATACGCCAAATGATATTTACGCCGAGAACAATTATTGGGGATCATACGACATGGATTCCGTTGCCATGGTGATCTTTGATTATTATGATGATGAAAGCCTGGGAATAGTGGATTATATGCCAATTGAAAGTCCGCTGACAGGAGTTAATAACCAAAGTGTGCCACCCGGTTTGTTAAACATATTTCCCAATCCTGCTACCCGGACGATCCGTTTTGATTTGCCGGCAAAACAAAAAAGGCAATCCTTTGCATTCAGAATTTATAATGATTCGGGGCAGATGATATTAGAGGAAAGGATCGGTGAAAATGGGTCGATAAATATTTCAGCATTGCAGGAAGGAATGTATTATGTACATCTTTCGAATGACGAGGTGACCTTCACCGGGAAATTTGTTAAAAAATAACCAGGATTAATGGCTGAAGCCGGTTCGGGGGAATCAACCGGAAACATCGGTTAAAAATAATTTGGTAAATATCCGGAAGTGCTTACCTGAAGCGGCCTTCAAGTCAATGGCAAAAGAAACCATCAGGATA
>JAGQVF010000070.1:0-587 GCA_020438135.1 Bacteroidales bacterium
GATAACTGCTATTAGAAAATCAATACTTTCCGCGTTGCGAGAGAATTTCCTTCGTTAAAAAGTTCGAGGAAAAATATGCCGTCGGCTTCGGGTAAATTAATCTTGTAATTATCCGGTTGGTCTGAAATCTGAAAAGAATCCTCAAGGATTACTTTGCCACCGGCGTCTCTGAGTTTAAAACCACTTAACGCAGCAGAACTGTTTACATAGAGATATTGGTTGGCAGGATTTGGGAATATTTTCAAATTGATATTTTCATTTTCAATCAGGGCTGTGGCAAGGCTTGTCAGATTGCTTTCGGCAACCAAAACCGGCTCTTTGTCGGCTTCATCATACATTTGTTCAAACAAATCAATCTCATCCGATGAATAACTGAAAACATCCTCCAGCCATTTGTCATTGATGGTTTGATAATGGAATTTGGCAGAAACTTCCAGCGTTCCGGCATTCCCGTTCACCGGAATGGCATAATGAACCACATCCATACCTGTACCCTCTGTACCGTTTAACCGGTTAAAGTCATCATCCTGCAGCGCTAAACCAAACACACCCACTGTGTCATAAGCGTAATGCGTTGAAACAAATCC
>JAGQVF010000070.1:679-18127 GCA_020438135.1 Bacteroidales bacterium
ACCTGTTCATTTTGATGGATTACGTTATGATGCGGTTGAAATGATTCATCATCACTTAGCAACTGAAAATCGTCGTCCATTGCACCCGAGTGAAACAGTGTGGTTCCGCTTTGATCAGTCACCTCCAATTCAATAAATGCCCTACGGCTTGGGAAACCTGTGGGAAACTTATGTCCGGCCATATTTTGGAGAATAACATCCACAAATAAGGTATCCGTTGTTCTTTCGACTTCATTCACTTCCATAAACACACTTGCAGTCTGCAACAAACGTTCAGCCCGTGCAATGGTCGAATCAAAATGAATAGGATCGGCGGTGAGCCCAAGGGTTTCGATGTTGTTTTTCAGGATTTTCAGCATAAATACATTAGCCCCGGCCAGGTGGTGCATCCCGAACGGAGAACGGGGTTCAATCCACGGCGGCATGGATCCGATCTGCACCGGATCATCTATTTCCGGAACATGACACGATTGGCATGAAGTATTATTTTGCGAGAAATCAGAATTGAGCCATTCGTGGTAGATGGCTTGTTCAACAAATTCGGTTCCTGTTAAATTTCCCTCCAGGTCAACTGTTGGTGTCAGCAGGGTGTGACAGGAACCGCAAAGTTTTGAATCTTTGATATGGTTACTGTGTGTAGGTGTATATCCGGTATGCTGAACCATACTGTTGGTGAACGGGTTTTCAAATGGGCCCCAGATCACTTTATTTTCACCTACCAGGATATTACCGCTGTAATTTCCAAGTGATTCCGGTTTGATTTGGTGACACATTGTGCAGGAAACGCCGTCAAGGGCAAGCGGATCATTTTCCATCTCAGCAATGCTATAATCCATACCGTTGTGATGCGCATTAAAGTGTCCCAAAGGGGCATGACACTTCGTACATTTATTTTCAATCACACCTGCCAGATCAGGATTGACCAGGGTTTCGTGACTTACCTTTGCCCGCCACAGGGGATCTTTGGCCGAGTTGGCCATCATGCTCGAACGCCAGTCGTTGATTATGCTCACCGACTCGCCCTGCGCATTGGTCATGCTGTTGTGGCACATTTCACATTCTCCTGCACCGGCAAACAGATCATTGTAACCTGCGGGAAGTTCAGCTAAAACAGCGGATTTGTTACTATTTTGAGCCCGATGCCGATGTTTGTGCTGAGGTATAAATGCAAGGTTAAGGATCACGGCAAATCCAATGACAGAGATAAATATGAGGCGCATGTTTCGATTATTTGCTGCAAATAAATGAAAATATTTAGAAATCTCAATATGTTTTAATGAGTTTTCTTTCAATACTTTAAAAAACTACCAGGAATTTGTAAATAAAAATGGGTTAAAGATCAAATCTTCCAGCGCCAAATAAACACGGCGCCACCCATCCCGATATTCATCAGTCGTTTTCCGGCATGGCCCAGTACGATAGCGCAAAACAACGCTACCGATCCACACACGAGCAACCAAAGTTTATCATACAAATCCAGGACTCCGCCCCAGGCGACAAAGGGAGTGAAAACAGAGGCAACCAACATTACACTGCTATAGATGATCTTTTTTTTAAGAATTGGCGGTTTCAACGATTTGAAACGCAACTTGCCATCGATAACTCCTGATAAAAAAGCACCCAAAACCGTAACAGGAAACAACACGGCCGAAAAGGTGGCGGTTCCCAGCAATACCTCAGGATAAAAATCCGGGAAGAATATATTGATCAGCAATGCCTGCAAAAGGAAAACGAGCACAGTTTGCGGAAAATGCACGGCAATGGGATGCAGGTCGAGTTGCAGTATGCGGCTTCTGCCGGGCGACATCCGTTCTTTGTATTGTTCAAACACTTTTCGTGGCAATCCGCAGGCCGGGCAAATATCACCCAGTTCACTTTCGCGCATCACATAACCGCAGGGTTTGCAAATGAACAGGCGTTCTTCTTGTTTTTTCTTGTTCATAACAGATTTTTATGGGATAAAACTAACAAAAGATCCCGGAAACCGCTAAGGTTTTTAAATGTTATTCTGTAGGCCAGAACATTTTAAAGTTTGGAAGGTTTATAAAACATATCCGCAACACATTATGAATAAAAAAGTCATCATCACGGGTGCTACCGGCATGGTTGGAAAAGGTGTAATGCTCGAATGTCTCGATCACGAAGCGATCAGCGAAGTGCTGGTTATTGGCCGTAATCCGGTTGAAACGGATCATCCAAAGCTCAAGCAACTGATCCACAAAGATTTTTCAGATTTCTCGGGAGTGAAAGACCGGCTTAAAGGTTTCGATGGTTGTTTCTTTTGTATGGGCATCAGTGCAGCCGGTTTAAATGAAGAGGAATACCGGAAGATCACCTATGATTACACCCTGTCATTAGCCACTGTATTGCTTGACCAAAATCCGCAAATGACCTTCACTTATGTCTCAGGGCAGGGGACCGATTCCACCGAAAATGGCCGGATGATGTGGGCCCGCGTGAAAGGCAAAACCGAAAACGACCTGCTGAACCTGGGATTTAGGGATGCCTATATGTTCAGGCCGGGAGCCATTATTCCTTTGCGGGGTATCAAGTCGCGCACAAAAGCGTACCAGTTTATGTACGATTATTTTATGTGGCTGGTGAAACTGATCAAAGCCATTTCGCCCAATTCCGTGGTGAATACCACACAGATCGGATTGGCGATGATCCATGTATTGCTGAAGGGTTATGAGAAGAAGATTTTGGTGCCGAAGGATATTCTAATCTTATCAGCCAGAAAGTAATTCCCGGAACCAGCTTGCAACCTTTCATTTTTATTTTATAAGTACTTTTGTAGAAAAGGTGGATTCAGTACCTCTCTGTTTTTATTCTGAATACAATAAAAAAATTAACACACCTCCCACTATGAAATTACAAAATTTACCAATTGCATTATTTTGTCTGGTTTTTATTGCAAGCGTTCAAATTCCTGTGTCAGGCCAGGTAATTATTAATGAATACTCCGCTTCCAATTTGAGCACCATCACCGATAACTATTCGAAATATGAGGACTGGATTGAATTGTACAACACAGGTGGCAGTATAGTCGATATAGGCGGTTATTATTTAAGCGATAAAATTACCGAACCTGCCAGATGGCAATTTCCGGCAGGAACTTCAATACCGGCTGGCGGATTTCTTCTGATTTGGGCCTCAGGAAGAGATGAAGTAGCCGGTGGCCATTACCATACAAACTTTAAGCTATCGCAAACGAAAGATGACCCGGAGTTCGTGGTGCTTTCCAATGCCGCAGGGACAATAATCGATCAACATCAGCTTCAAAAAACGAGGAGAGACCATTCACGCGGAAGATCACCTAACGGATCAGAAAACTGGTTTGTTTTTGGTACCGAAACACCAGGCTATTCCAACAACACTTCCAACACCTATACCGGATATTGTCAAAAACCCACCATGAGTGTGGAAGCTGGTTATTACACCGGTTCGGTTACCGTCGAAATAACCACAGATGAGCCCAACTCCGAAATTCATTATACAACCAACGGAACGGAGCCCAGCGGTGCATCGCCTTTATACACCGGCCCGATCACCATCACGGAAACAACCATCCTTATTGCAAGAACCTACAGTAACGATCCTGCCATTTTAAAGAGCCTGGTGGTTTTCAATACCTATTTTATTGATGTAACACACACAATGGCTGTGATCTCGGCTTCAGCAGAACAACTGGACAACCTGCTGAACGGGAATCAATCACTCAGGCCGTTCGGGACTTTTGAATATTTTAATGAAAATGGTGTACGCACCACTTTCGGTTACGGTGAATTTAACGAACACGGGCAGGATTCATGGGTGCACGATCAGCGAAGTATCGACTACATTACCCGCGATGAATGCGGTATCAATTATGCCATCAGGGACAATATAATTCCGCTTACCGACAGGGATGAATTTCAAAGGATTATACTCAGGGCTGCCGGTGACGACAATTACCCGGGTATCGATACGAGCGCTTTATTAAGGGATTATTTTGTGCAGAATACGGCACACAAAGGAGGTATGAACCTGGATGTAAGAAAAGGAGAAAAAGGGATCCTTTATGTGAACGGACAGTATTGGGGAGTTTATGGTTTTCGTGAAAAAGTAAGTGACCACGATTTCACAGAATATTATTACGATCAGGATAAATACCATCTCTATTACCTGAAACTGTGGGGCTGGAGCTGGGCCGAATATGGCGGAGACGAAGCCTGGAACGACTGGGATGCGCTTCATGATTTTATCAAATTCAACGATATGAGCAATCAGGCCAATTTTGAGTATGTTAAATCACAATACGATTACACCAGCCTGGTTGACTATGTGCATATCAATTCGTTTGTGGTTTGCTCCGACTGGATCAACTGGAATGTCGGTTGGTGGAAAGGCCTGGATCCGGAGGGCGGACATCAGAGATGGGCCTATGTTTTATGGGATGAAGATGCCACATTTGCACACTATATCAACTATACCGGCGTTCCGCAGATCAGCCCCACGGCTTCTCCCTGTTTCCCGGAAGTTTTAACAAACGATCCTGAAGAACATATTTACCTTCTTAACAAATTAAAGGATAATGCCGAATTCGAGCAGTATTACGTTACCCGATATATCGATCTCTACAACACTGTTTTTCGTGCCGATCGAATGATCGCCTACCTTGATACGATCGAAAGTAAAATGGCACCGGAAATGCCGAACCACGTTGCCCGCTGGGGTGGCAGTGTGAGTGAATGGGAGTCGAATGTGCAGAAAATCAGGAACTTTATCAATACACGGTATAACTTTTTGCCTACCGGTTTGAAAAATTGTTTCAATCTCACAGGTCCTTATCAAATCACGGTAGATGTTGATCCGCCCGATGTTGGCAAAGTACAGCTCAATTCAATTATTCCGGATGATTATGCCTGGAGTGGTGATTATTTTGGAGGAATTGAAAACAAACTAAAAGCCATTCCCACCAATCCCAATTATGAATTTGATCAGTGGGTTTTCACAAACGGAACCCCGTTTCCTTCCGATACAGTTGATGAAGTCACATTCAGTTTAACAACTGCCGAAAACATTCTGGCGAAATTTAAACTGAAAGTACATACCGATTCACTTATTATCAATGAAATCAATTACAATTCATCTCCTTTGGCCAACTCAGGCGATTGGGTTGAATTAAAGAACAGATCTTCATCGCCCATCGACATGACTGGCTGGGTTTTTAAGGATGAAAATGATGCGCATATTTTTGATCTACCCGCTGGATTTATGCTTGAACCACAAGGATACGTTGTGTTATGTGACGATACAACAGCGTTCAAAAATACATATCCCGGTATTGATAATTTTTTTGGAAACCTGGGATTCGGACTGAGCGGGTCCAATGAAGTTCTCCGGCTTTTCAACAGCACTGGCGAACTGGTCGACTCGGTCCATTATTATGATTCCAATCCCTGGACGCACCTGCCGGATGGGTATGGGCCCACACTCGAGCTGAAAAGCGATACCCTCAACAACGATTTTGCCATCAACTGGAGGGCAAGCTATGTGATGCACGGAACACCGGGTGAACCGAATTCTGTAAAAGCTCCGGTTCAAATTTACATCAATGAATTTATGGCAGATAATGATAACGTTATTCCCGATCCGCAGGGTGAATTTGAGGACTGGATTGAGATTTACAATGCCGGCGAACAATACATCGATATGGGAGGGAAATACTTTACCGATTTTGTTTTCGAACCTACCCAAAACCAGGTTTCGAACGATTCACCCGATTCAACCATTATCTTGCCCGGTGGATTTTTATTGTTCTGGGCAGATTCTGATGGTGCGGATGGGATTTTGCATCTCGAAATGAAATTGTCTGCCGGTGGTGAATATATCGGTGTGTATGATGAGGATGGTGTTACGGTGCTGGATTCGATCACCTTCGGGCCGCAAACTACGGATATTTCCTTAGGCAGAAAAACCGATGGAAACGAAGATTGGATCTTTATGTCCAAATCCACACCAGGTGCGTCCAATACTGCAGAGGTAAATCTCTATCTAAAAGTATTTCTCGAAGGTTCTTTTGTCTCAACACAAATGAGTACTTCTCTTAATCCCGGTTTCTTACCGTTATCACAACCTTTCAATACCTCACCCTGGAATTATAACGGTTTGGAAAGTGTTGCCGCCATTCCCACCCCGGATGTGGTCGACTGGGTACTGGTTGAACTGAGGGATGCAACAACTGCTAACAATGCGATAAAAGACTCGATGATCATGCAGCAGGCAGGATTTGTATTGAAGGATGGCTACATAAAAGGTCTGGATGGTGCCGGCAACCTCCGGTTTGATGTTTATTATGAAGATAGTTTGTACGCGGTTGTCTGGCACAGAAATCATCTGGGGATCATGTCGGCTTTCGGATTAAAAAATCCGTTTGGAACTTATAACTACAACTTTACCAATGCTGCAGGCAAATCTTTTGGCGGCAACCAGGCAGTGAAAGAAATTGCTCCCGGCATCTGGGGAATGATCTCAGGCGATGGAGATGGTGACGGACAGGTTTCCTTACCCGACAAGGACAACTTATGGGAAATCCAGGCCGGACAACCGGGATACCTCGGATCGGATCTCGACCTGAACAGCGAAGTGAACAACCAGGATAAAGATGATCACTGGTTCCCCAATTTAGGCAAGGGGACTTTGGTACCGGATTAAGGGTATATTTCTAAGATAGATGGGAATTATTCCTTGATAACGGTTACTTTTTGCATCAACATTGATCCATTGACTTTGGCAACGACAAGATAAAGTCCGGGCTTAATATTTCCCGAATTCCAGATGCCTGTAGTCATTATTTCAGTGGTTGTCATTTCAGCACCGGTCATATCATAGATGTTGATGGAATTGATCTCATCTGAAAAGTCTTGCCTGAGATAAAAGGTAGTTCCAATGGACGGATAAATAAAATGCTCATTCATCTTATTTTCATCCACCGAAACCGATGTAATCTCACGGATAACGACAGCGTTCGGGGTGATCAATCCACCCGAACCTGAAGGAATAAATTCCTCGATGAACATGCCATCCGGGTCAAACAGTTTCACCGAGCTGGTGCCACCGTTCCCGATAAGTATGTTGCCGTTCGGAAAAAAGTCAACACCTTCGGGATAACTCAGACCGGGGATAAAAACATCAACAAAGTTGCCATCGGCATCAAAACGTTTCACAGCTCCACCATCGTAGTCGATCACCATCAGGTCTCCGCTTTCGTCAAACCAGATGTTGGTCGGACCCACGAGGTCGGAATCAATAAATGTCTCAATAAAATTTCCATCCTGATCAAACTTCTGAACAAAATCCTGCGAATACGATGAAACATACAGGTTGCCATCGCTGTCCCAGTCGATGCCGATGCTCTGTGGAACACCAATACTGGTGAATTCATCCACGAAAGTGCCGTCGAGTTGGTATCTTAGGACAAAGTTGTTACCGTTGTACCATTGCAAAACGTAAAGTAATCCGTCGGCACCGATCTTCATTCGCGTCGGACCGTTGATCCCTTCGGCAAAATTTCCGACTACCTCGCCGGTTTCGATGTCATGTTTTGTGATATATCCGTTACCGGTGAGGCTTGAAATCAAAATGATTTCCTGATCTTCAAGAATAACGATGTCCTGCGGCCAGATCAAATCATCTTCATTAAATGATTCAGGATTATCGCCGTTGCCGTCAAATTTTGCTACCTGCCAAGGACCGGTGCTATAGTTGGCTGCATCGCTCACATAAACTTCAAATTCCTGCGCTAACAGACCGATTGTGATCAGAACCAGTGAAATGGTCAATAATACCTGTAGAGTTTTCATGTATATTGTTGTTTGTATATGAAGCAAACTTCATTTGATTTTGGGAGCAAAAATAGGAGGGGAAAGAGACAAAAAATTGTATGAAACGCTTAAAAACGGATCGGATCAAAAACGTAAAGATAGATCCGGGTTATGCATTACCGACGAAATGTTTGGGAGAGTCGCCCATCACCGCTTTGAAATCCCTGATGAAATGCGCCTGGTCGAAATAGCCAAGCTGATAGGTGAGTTGGGTTAAGGTAGATGCGGTTTTGTTCCGCAACAGCGAAAGTACATGGTTGATCCTGACAATTCTTGCATATTCTCTCGGGCTCAATCCCACCTCTTCATTAAATCTTTTTCTGAATTGTTGCGGGCTGAGGCAAACCTTCCCCGCCAGCGTTTCTATCGTAACAAACCCTTTTTGATGATAAATTTCATAAACAGCCCGATTGATTTGTGAACTGTTGTTTTCCCTGAATATTTCCATCAGAAAAGACTCGATCCGGTCCAGCCTCTCTTGCGTTTCAATATTGGCGGTGAGGTTTTCGATCTGGTGTTTCTTTTTACCCGGGATTACATCATCCAGGTTTACAATCTTGTTTTTGAAAAGATTTAACCTGTCAGGGATGAAATATTTGGCACAATCGGGTTTGAACTTTACGCTGATCACCTGTGCATTTTGTTGTTTTGGCTTGATATAGAACGACTGGTTATGCAGGCCGCCGACAAAATTCATCGGCCGTGTTTGCCGGTTCTCACTCTGAATTGAATACTGCTCGAAATCGCAATGGATCTGAAAGATAAATTCAAGGTAACCACCCGGGTACATCATCAGGGGAGTTGTGTCTTCAAATTTGTAAACTGTAAAATTACGGATATACCTGTTCAGATATTTCGGTGCGAACTGCGTTGTTCTGCATGAAGACTTACTGAATTCAAAATGATCCGTACTTTGCATTTAATTTCCATGTAATTTACTCAAGAATAACAGTGAGAACAATAATTTTGTTGATCAATGTCGTTGAAGGAGAGGTTTTTTTCAACTACATAAACATATCGGCAAATTGATATGTATTGGTGTTATACCGTGAGATTCAGAGATGATAACAGAAATAGAATTTGGGTTAAAAATTCTTAAAATCCTCTATTTTTAGAGGATTCAAGACTAATCTTATTAATATTGCGTTTTCTACATTTGTTAAAATTGGCGTAGCAATGAGATTATTTTTTCTGATTTCTTTCCTGGCAGCAGCTCTTTCAGGGCAGGCACAGGAGTGGCAAACCGACCTCGACACAGCAAAAAAACTGGCTTCTGAACAAAACAAACCGATCATCCTGGTTTTCCAGGGTTCTGACTGGTGCGCTCCCTGCATCAAGCTCGACAAAGAGATTTGGAGTTCAGACGCATTTAAAAACTATGCTGCGGATCATTTCATCATGTTGAAAGCTGATTTCCCCCGGAAGCGGCAAAACCGTTTGTCGGACGAGCAACAGCAAAAAAACGAAAAGCTGGCGGAAATGTATAACCAAAGTGGATATTTCCCACTGGTGTGTATCCTTGATGAAAACGGTAAAAAAATCGGAGAAACCGGGTACAAAAAAATGAGCCCTGAAGAATACATTCAGCATCTCGAATCCTTTATCAAATCATAGTGAAACGACTGTTGCCATTGATTTTTGTTGTGCTTGTCAGTGGACAGGCAGGTGCACAGGAAATATATAAGCAAACCCTCAAACTGATGGGTAGCCGTTTTGATATCACAGTCGTTGCATCTGATTCAACTCTAGCCGATGGGTACATCGATATGGCTGTTGCTGAGATCAAACGGATTGAAAAACTTATCTCTTCATGGGATCCGAATTCGCAGACTTCAGAAATAAACCGAAATGCCGGAATAAAACCGGTGCAGGTTGATCAGGAACTTTTCGATCTCATCGAAAGGTCAATGGAAATCTCAAAACTCACCGACGGAGCATTCGACATCAGCTATGCTTCGATGGATAAAATTTGGAAATTTGATGGAAGTATGATTGAAATGCCTTCGGAAGAATCCATCAAAGCTTCGGTTAGCAAAGTGGGTTATCAGCATATCATATTGGATAAAAGTGACAGAACCGTATTCCTTGAATTGCCGGGTATGAAGATTGGTTTCGGAGCCATCGGAAAAGGTTATGCAGCTGACAAAGCCAAAACTTTGCTGATGCAGGCCGGTGTCGCTTCCGGTATTATCAATGCTTCCGGTGATATGAACACCTGGGGCAAAAAGCCCGACAGTAGCGATTGGAAAGTGGCCATTACCAATCCATTCGATAAAAGCAAAGCGTTTGCCCTGCTGCCACTAAACGAGGGAGCAGTTGTTACTTCAGGGGATTACGAAAAGTTCGTCAAATTGGACGGGGTGCGTTATGCGCACATCATTAATCCACGCACCGGTTACCCGGCTACAGGAATTATCAGCGCTACGGTTTTTGCGCCTTCGGCCGAACTGGCTGATGCCCTGGCGACATCCGTTTTTGTGATGGGTGCTGATGTAGGGATAAACCTCATCAACCAGCTTCCCGGTGTGGAATGTGTTATTGTGGATGAACAGGGAAATATCATTTCTTCAGAACATATAACAATCGATAAATCATGATCAGAAAAGTGCTTGTGTTTTTTATGTTTCTGGCGCTTACTTCCTGCGCTACCGTAAAGGAATACCAAAGAGTGTATATCAATGATCCGGATATGGTGCTGGGGATGAAGTCGCTGGATCGGTTTCAGACTACCTTCCATGCATACCGGGAGGCAGCTTCAGGAGCAAACGGGGGTAAAACCGGCGGTGGTTGCGGCTGTAATTAAATTCTGGAAAAAGATGACAAGATTATTAATGGTGATGGCAATCCTTCTGAGTGCGACAGTATTTGCCCAACCGGGCGGACAGGATTCGACCAAAGTTTTTAAAAAGAAAGTGCTGGAGGCTCCTGAAGTTGATTTTCTGATGAGCTATTATACGCAGGATGGGGAGAATGCTGCAGTTTCAGGTGGTTTGGGAACCGAAAAACTGAATAACATCACACCCACCATTGTGGTTTCTGTTCCATTGAATGAGGACGATGTGCTGACTATTGACGGAGAGGTTTCTGCTTACACGTCGGCTTCTTCCAGCAACATCAATCCGTTTGACGGATCGCAACCGGCCGATCCCTTTGTGGAAAGTACCGGTGCTTCATCAGGAGATACCTGGCTGAATGCAACCGCTACCTATAGCCACAGCTCCGACGACCGTAACCGGATCTGGTCGGCGAAGTTGTCGGTTTCGAACGAATTCGATTATTTTTCCTTTGGTTTCGGCGGAGGTTACACGTGGTTGTTCAATGAGAAAAATACAGAACTGAGCCTGCATGGGAATATTTATCTTGACACCTGGTATCCGGTATATCCATACGAACTCCGGCCGGGTAATTTTAGCAATTCTTCTGCCTACAATCCCGTATTTACACCTTTTACAAACGATAAGCGAAATTCTTATTCAGCCGGGTTCGTGCTTTCTCAAATATTATCGAAACGATTGCAGGGTTCCCTCGCTGCTGATTACATTTTGCAGAAAGGCCTATTATCAACACCATTTCAGCGCGTTTATTTTAAAGACTTTAATCCTGTTTATGTCGATAATTTCAGACTGGCCGACGATGTGGAGCGATTACCCGATTCGCGATACAAAGTTGCTTTTGGCGGACGTTTGCATTATTATATCAATCAGGTTTTTGTTGCACGGTTTTTCTACAGGTATTATTTCGATGAATGGGGAATTGAATCACAAACAGTCAACCTCGAATTGCCGGTGAAAATATCCGGTAGCTTTACTCTTTATCCATCTTACAGGTATTATTCGCAAACGGCAGCCGATTATTTTGCACCTTATGCAGCGCATTCATCCGATGAGCAATATTATACCTCAGATTATGACCTGAGCGGATTTTCAGCCAATCAATTCGGATTTGGGGTTTCCTATACAGATATTTTTACAAAATTTCACATTTCCCGGTTTGGATTGAAATCTGTTGATTTGAAGTATTACCGTTATAGTAGAAATATTAACTTCAATGCCAATTTGATCGAATTCGGATGCAAGTTCATCATGGATTAGTTCCGTTCTGGAAAACTATTTTTTCTTTTTATCCCCTGAACCGAAAATCTTCCGGAGGAATTTGCCTACTTTGGTTTGGTCTTCCTGCTCTTTTTTCACTTTATTCTCCTTTCTGGGCTCCTGCTTTCCCAGGTCCTTATATTCGGGTTTACTTTTCAGGAAATCGAAAAAGCTATCACTCTCTTTAAAATCATAGCAACCGAGTTGATCATAAATTTCAGATGGAATTGAAAACGACCCCGAAGCATAACGGGCTGTTTCGTTATTCGATTGAACCTTTTGCAAAATTTTCGCAAAAACAGGCATAGCGGTTCGGGCCCCCTGACCTGCGCCGAGTGTTCTGAAACGTACCTGTGGGTTGTCGCCACCTACCCACACCCCGACGATCATATCGGGTGTGAGGCCCATAAACCAGCCGTCGGTTTGATTTTGGGTAGTGCCCGTTTTCCCTCCCAATTCATTGGTGAGTCCAAATCTTTGCCTGAGTCCGGATGCAGTTCCGCGATCTACAACTCCTTTAAGCAGTGCCAGCATGGTTTGAACTGTTTGTTCAGAGAAAACGGGATCTGAAAATTCCGTGGCAGGAGCTTTATAAAGCACTTTCCCATCGGCATCGGTAATACTTTCAAGAAAAAACGGTGAAACATTTCGACCTTTATTAAGAAAAACCGAATATGCCCTCACCATTTGGTACAGGGGTATTTGCGCTGTGCCAAGTGCCAGGGATGGTACTTCGGGAAGATCGGCTTCGATGCCGGCATTTTGCAGGTGGAGGATCGTATTGCTGATCCCGGTTTCCATCAACAATTGAACGCTCACAGTATTAACCGAATTTACGAGCGCTCCCTGCACGGAATAATATCCACCGTATTTTTGATCCGCATTTTTCGGCATCCAGTTGTCATAATCTGCATAGACCACGCTGTCGTTTTTATAATAATCGCAGGGTTCAACACCGTTTTCCAAAGCAGATGCATAAATAAACGGTTTGATCGTTGATCCCACCTGCCTGGCCGCCAATACGTGATCGTACTTAAAATATTTGTAATTCGGGCCACCCACCCAGGCAAGAATATGGCCGTTCTGTGGGTCCATTGCCAGCACGCCACATTGCAAAATGCTGAAATGATACAGTATCGAATCAAGGGGTGAGAGAGTGGTGTCGGTTTCGCCCTGCCAGGTAAATATCCGGGTTTTGTGCGGAATTTTTAATGTGTCCATGATCTCTTCCTCCGATAATCCTCTTCGCTTTAGCTTTTTATACGGAATGCTTTGTTTGATCTGCATTTTGGCAAGGGTGGGATCTTTTTTCCATATTTCACGGTTTCTCCACTGGCTGTTGAATGTTTTCTGCAGCACTGCCATTTGTTCTGCAACCGCTTCTTCGGCAAATGATTGCAAATCGGCCCGCAGGGTAGTCTTCAAAGTGAGCCCGTCTGCATAAAGGTTGTAATCGGTACCGTTGTTTTCGTTGTACTCCTTTAAAATTTCATCAGCCTGTTGCCTGAGGTGTTCCCTGAAATAGGGCGCTGGTCCTTCCACATGATCGAGTTTCTGATAGTGCAGCTCCACCGGCAGTTGTTTCAACGAATCGGCCAGCGAATCTGACAAATAGTTGTATTTCACCATTTGATTGATCACGGTATTTCTGCGTTCTGTTGCGGCTTCACGGTTCAATCGGGGATTGTAGCCTGTATTGGCTTTGAGTAACCCCACCAGGATGGCCGATTCAGGAATCGTCAACTCTTTGGGTTTTTTATCGAAATAAGTAAGGGCCGCTGTTTCGATGCCGTAGGTGTTTTCTCCGAATGAAACCGTATTGAGGTATAATTCAAGAATTTCTTCCTTGCTGTAAATTTTTTCGAGACGAATGGCGGTGATGATCTCTTTTACCTTTACCACCGGCATGCTGATCAATCCGAAATCTTTCCTTGGGAACAGGTTTTTTGCCAATTGCTGACTGATCGTGCTTCCACCCCCTGCGCTGCGGTCTGCCAATAAAATTGATTTGATCATCACCCTGAAAAATGCCCGAACATCAAAACCATTATGCTCATAAAAACGGGCATCTTCTGTGGCAATCAATCCATCGATCAAAGTTTGCGGAATGTTTTCTATCTTCGTATCAGTGCGGTTTTGGTAGTAATACAGACCAAGTAGTTTCCCTTCGACCGACAATATTTTGGATGCGTTGTTATGTTTAATTTTCTCCAGTTCACCATAGGTTGGTAATGGTCCGAAAAATCCTTCGCGGACAGCAAATACAAAGGCAATCGCCAGCACTATGCCTGTTACCATCAAAATGGACAACCACAGGACGGTTCGGCGGATGATATGTTTTGTTTTTTTCTTCATAAAATAAACCAGCAAAAACGGCAAAGGAAGGTTTTAAGTATATTCCTGTTTTTGTTATTTATCAAACAATACTGGTTTCAAAAGGTTTGACAACAGGCGATGAATTCTTTTTTAAAGAAAAAATAGAGGAAGTCTTTCTTTTATATGGCTAATTTTACAACCTGTTTTATAGAATTAAGAATATGCAACAACGATTTATTGTATTGATTTCAATACTGCTTGGATTTTCATCGATTCAAGCCCAACTGCTTACAACAGCCGAAAAATCGGATTATGCTTCCACATCCACTTTTGAGGATGTGATGAACTTTACGCAGACGCTGCTTGATCAATATGATCTGATAAGGATGGAAACCCTTGCTACCAGTGTTGAGGGAAGAAACATTCCGCTTTTTATTGTAGCCGATCCCATGCCGGCTTCTCCGGAAGATTTGAAGGATGACGATCGGATTGTGGTCTATTTTCAGGCGAATATTCATGCAGGCGAAGTGGAGGGCAAAGAAGCGACTCAAATGTTGATGCGGGATTTACTGAAAGACCATCCCAGGGATATTTTCAGGAATGTAGTGCTGTTGGTTTGCCCGATCTTTAATGCGGATGGCAACGAAAAGATCAGTCCGAAAAATCGTACCAATCAAAATGGTCCGGTGAATGGGGTAGGGTTGCGGCACAACGGTCAGTATCTCGATCTGAACCGCGATGCCATGAAACTCGAATCACCGGAAATGCGCGGTGTGGTCGAAAATATTTTCAACCGGTGGGATCCGGCCATCACCGTGGATTGCCATACCACCAACGGATCTTATCATGAAGAACCGGTCACTTTTGTATGGATGATGAATCCGAACGGCGACCGCAACCTGATCAATTTTGCCCGTGATGAAATGATGCCTGCGGTGCATGAAAATCTCCTGAAAGATTACAATGTTGAAAATGTATTTTACGGGGAGTTTATTAACCGTATGAATCCCGATTCAGGTTGGATTTCCTATGCCCCCGAACCCCGCTATATGGTCAATTATATCGGTCTTCGCAACCGTATCGGAATCCTCAACGAAAACTATGTGTATGCCGATTTTAAAACCCGTGTGAACGGTTGTTATTATTTATTGAAGACCATTCTCGACTATTCTGCATCGAAAAAGCAACTGATCAAACAAACCATTTCATCGGCTGAACGGCGTTTGGATAACCGTTATAAACTGGGCCGTCCAGATGTATTTGCTTTGGAATATGAAGGCGTGGCAACTCCCGAAAAGATCACCATCAAAGCGATCGAAGCCGACACCATTCCGGGTGTGAAGGGCTACTGGCGATATAAACAAAGCGACCGCAAACGAACCGTAACCGTGGATTACATCGCTGATTATTATGCCACAGAAACCACTACCATTCCGTTTGCCTATTTGCTTACGGTTCCTGAACCCATGGTTCTGGAAAATTTGAAAAGTCATGGTATTCAGGTTGAAAAACTCGATCAGCAAATGAACCTTCCGGTTGAAAGATTTGAGATTTCGGATCTGAAAGCTTCCGAACGATTATTTCAGGGACATTATCAAAACAAGGTGGAAGGTTCGTATGTTGCTGATACGGTTTCATTCGATGCCGGTACGTATGTGGTATACACTTCGCAAAATCTTGGAAATCTTGCTGCTTATTTGTTCGAGCCACAATCCGACGACGGTTACCTGAAATGGAATTTCCTCGACCGCTATTTGGTTCCGCAATGGGGCAGGTATTATTATCCTTATCCGGTATATCGGTTAATGAACGTTACACCGGTTCCTTCATCACCAATCTCTAAAGATTAAATCAGGAAGATCAGAAAAATGAAATCACTTTTAGTAACGGTTTTATTGATTGCAGGAAACATTGCCGTGTTGCATCTTGCAAATTCTCAAACCTTTGATCCATATATTCAGCAGGTTGTGAATGATCTGGAGTATGATTCCTTATTGAATAAATTGCAAACTTTTGAAAACCTGGGAATAAAACAAGCCGGAACCTCCTCACTTGATGAAACCGCTGCATGGCTTATTAAACAGCATCAGCAGTATGGTTATACAGATATACAGATCGATACTTTTCAGTATGGTGGAAATGAAGTGTATAACCTGATCATTACCAAAACCGGTGCAATTTATCCGGAAACTTATATCATCATCGATGGTCATTATGATACGTATAACGGACCAGGGGTAAATGATAACGGAACCGGAACAGCGATCGTTCTTGAGTTGGCGAGAATGTTGGCCGATATCGAAACTGCTTATAGTGTCAGGTTCATACACTTTACGGTGGAGGAACTTGGGTTGATAGGTAGTACCCATTATGTCGAAAATACCGTGATTCCTGAAGACATGGATATCCGGCTGGTTTTAAATATCGATGAAGTGGGCGGTATAGCCGGAATGGCCAACAGTACCATCACCTGCGAACGGGATGAGTGGCCACCGGCTTCCAATAATGCGGCATCGGCAGCATTTACCGATACCCTGGCAAATCTTACAGAAATGTACTCAACCCTGAACACAAATATCAGCTATGCCTACGGATCGGATTATGTGCCATTCATGAACAACGGCTACGTGGTTACCGGGTATTACGAATACAACGAATCACCTTATCCACATAGCATCAACGATAGTTTGTCGAACATGGACCCGGAATATGTTTTCGAAGTTCTGAAAGCATCACTCGCTGCAGGTATTTACTTTTCAGGTGCATACGAGCCTGCAACGGGTGTTACCCCAAATCATACTGATGAATCCATGGTTTCTGTTTATCCGAATCCATTTTCAGATCAATTTTTTGTTCAAAACAACTCCGATGACAAAATCCGGTTGGAGGTCAGCGATTTGCGTGGCAAACATCTGCATGAACAAACCATACCGGAGCACTCGGATGTGCAGGTTCGGTTCTCAGGAAACGCAGGATTATATATCTACCGGATCATCGACGAAGGTAATAACTTACGTCAATCAGGCCGATTGATCAGGCTTCAATAACGATCAGGCAAGAACGGTTTTCAGTTCACCCCGTACTGTTTTATAGTGCCCCCAGTCGAATTTCCGTAAAAATTCAGCAGCAGCTTTTGCACCCCTTGCAAACAGATCCTTTTTATCCTCATCGGTCAG
>JAGQVF010000381.1 GCA_020438135.1 Bacteroidales bacterium
GTTTATGATGCCTATATCCCCATGAAAAATGCTTTCGTTGAATCGGATGCTGCACAAGTGAAAACAGAAGCCCAAGCGGTTCAAAAGAAACTACAACAGGTGGATATGGCCCTGCTGAAAGGTGAAAACCATAAATTATGGATGGAATACCTTGATGCGATGAAACCGGAGCTCGACAGGATAGCCGGTTCCGACGACCTGGAAAAACAGCGGGAAGGATTTGCCGGCTTTAACCTTTCATTTTATAATGCCATCAAAACCTTCGGACTGGAAAATGAAACCGTTTATTTCCAGTATTGCCCCATGGCTCTGGATGATAAAGGAGCTTACTGGTTCAGCGAAATGAATGAGATCAGGAACCCCTATTTCGGGGATATGATGCTGAAGTGCGGTGAGACCCGGGAGGAGTTTGATTTTAAAAAGTAACAAACCTTTCAGATTGTCCTAAAGCCTGTGTACCGGCTAACCTGAGAGGTTGAAAAAGGATTTTAGGAAAATGAACTTAAATAACTTAAATAACAAACAAAAATGAAAAACAAAATGAAATCAATCGTAGCAATCGCCATCCTGATGCTGAGTTTTGGAAGCCTGGAGGCACAGGATGCAACAACAAAAACCAAAAAATTCAAAGTTTACGGAAACTGTGGTATGTGTGAAAACCGCATCGAAAAAGCTGCAAAAGCCATCGATGGGGTGTCGGAGGCAGACTGGGATAAGGAGACAAAGATGATCGAAGTTACCTTCAACAGTGATAAAACAACGCTGGAAGATATTCACCACTCAATCGCAGATGCGGGTCATGGTACCGACCTGAAAACAGCTAAGGACTCAACCTATGATGACCTGCCATGCTGTTGCCATTATGATAGAAAAAAGGAAAAATAAAAAAAATGACGGTCGGCGAATTAATAGGGATCTTTCTTTCTATTTTTTATGGGATTACTAGCAGGCCTGCAAACGGTTGGGTTAGAAAGGATCAGCATATTCCGGGTTATTCAGAAAAGTTTCATCGGTCAAAGTTTTGAGAAATGCCACCAGGCCGGCTTTATCCTGTTCGCTCAGATCAAGACCCGGATCCAGATTAAATTGCATGATCTCATCGATGGTTGACGATTCTTTTACCCCGATGTTGTAATGATCGATCACCTCTTCGAGGGTCTGAAACCTTCCGTCATGCATGTAAGGAGCCGTAACCGCAATATTTCGCAGGGAAGGAACCTTAAACCTGGCCATATCTTCCGGGTTTTCAGTCGTTGCGAAATATCCTTCATCTGTAAACTCCGCATCTGTATCCAGACCGTTGTTCATGTATTTGTCATTTGTAAAGTTGATGCCGGCATGACAATGAAAACATTCGCCGCCCTTTTCAGTTCCGTTTGGGTCGAATTCTGTGAAAAACAGATCGTAACCGCGTTGTTCACTATCCGTGAAAGCATATTCTCCCACCAGGAATTTATCGAATTTTGAATTGTTAGAAACGATGGTAAGCATAAAGGATTCAATGGCGAGTGCGAGTTTTTCCTCAGTGATCTCAGGATCTTCAAAGGCCCGGGCGAACTGAAACCTGTATTGTTGTTCATCTTTGAGTTTATTGATGGCATTTTCGAGTGTTTCGTTCATTTCCAGCGGATCCTCTATGGGCATTAAAGCCTGGTCGCGTAGCAATGGAGCCCTGCCATCCCAAAAAAAGCCGTTGTTGTGCCAGGCCATATTGAACAAAGCCATCGCCTGCCTTTTTCCAGGGAGATCTTCAACTCCCAGACTGAACTGCCGAATATCACTGAACCCATCCACCTGTATATGACAATCGGAGCAACTCTGCAACTCATCTTTAGAAAGTATGGGATCGTAGAATAGCATTTTACCCAATTTCACCTTCTCAACGGTCAAAGGATTATCAGTAGGCAGGTTAGGGGCTGGGAAAATACCATGATCAAAAACAAAGGCTGTGGAATCAAAGCCGGGTAATACTTCCGGTTTTTCAACATCAGAAGCACTGTCAGAACTTTTTTCGCAAGCTCCCATCACTAACAAAAGCAAAGCATAAAGGACAATATTCTTAATCTTCCTGCTAT
>JAGQVF010000071.1 GCA_020438135.1 Bacteroidales bacterium
TTCGAAGTTTCAAGTCATCGAACGGGGGCTTATTTTTTATGTATTGAAAATAAATTTCAATATGCCCCGTAGTCCATATTGCCATTGGGAAAAAAGGGTCGCCATTTATTTCGAGAACAGGGACAAAAGAACCGTTACGTTTTCCCTTTCCATACCATATTCTCGTAAAATTGTCTTTGAAATAATTCAACAACTTCCTAACAACCATAACTGCTTCATTTCCTTTGCGTCGTTCCAATTCCTCAATGATAGACTCTTCGGTCCATTGATTATATTCTCTGCTTCCTTTTTTTATTTGAGCAGATGACGTTTGCCCGACAATTCTGGGCACCAAAGTTTTTATGGTCTCATTACCAAATTGCTTTATTTCAACCCCAAGTACTTCTGCAGGATTCATTTGTTCATTCAAGAACTCAATTATCCTTTGCAATTCCCTGGGTATTCTATCGGCTACAAACAACATTCTAATTTTCCCCGCCTTTAAGTTGGTATCAACCTTTTCCCAGAACTGTTCAACATCTTCATATTCTTCAAAGTCTTCTAAAATCTTTTCATCGGGATTGATTTCTTTTTGATTGCAATAGTTCTCGAATTTTAACCTGATTTCCGCAATCGGCCAATATGTAATAGCATTGGCTGCATAATCAAGCATTTGTCCAACAACTTCCCTGCGAATCCGTGTATCTGAACTTCGTTTTACTTCTACAAGAGTTGGAATCCCATCCTGATCGATCAGAAGATGATCCAGCGACCATTTATTTCCTCCATTTTCTTCACCGGGTATGCCGATTTCCCTTGAAATTAGGATCCATTTACGGGGCTCACCGGGATTTATCTGGCTTCCTGAAATAAGGTTAGGATATTTTTCAAGCAGTTCCTGAAATTGAACTTCAGTTACAAAACCGGATTCATTAAGTTCTATTAAGGTTTGGTTTTCGTTTAAGATAAAAATTTGTTCATCCATTTATTCGACTTCGTCATAATTATGATTAATGCCGCTAATTTATGAAATACAGCAATTTGCCCTGTATTTTTTAATTAACAGGATACTAACAAGTATCCAATAAAAATCCCCACACAACATACCCAAAATTATCAAGCGTGATAATGGTTATTATCAAGCATGAAAATGATCCATATCAAGCGTGATAATGGAACTTTTCAAGGTACATATTTTAAAGGCAGCCTATATTACTGAAAGAGAGGCAAATAAAAAAGGGCATCTGTCGATGCCCCCAGCAATTTAATTCAGATTGATTTTTGGCTATTTTTTTGCCTCCTTTTTCACTTTAATGAATTTCACCTTATTGGCGATATCGGAGAAAAGCCTGCCAGGCCTGAAATGGTACCTGGTTTTTTTAATGTGATGGCTCGAAAGCTCATCCTCTGTATCGACACCTTCGCTGCTTATGGTAAGCCTGAAGGTGCCGAAATCAAGTAGTTTAACAATCTTGCCGTCGTTCAGGTGTTTTGGAACTACCTTCGCAAAGGCTTTTAAAACTGCATCGGTGTCGATAAAACTCACCGTGCTTATGTCGGCAATCTCTTCTGCCAGTTCATACTCAGTAATGTATCCCGTTACTATGGGTGATGCATACCACTTTTTAGGAGCTCCCGGATCAGCCGGATTCCTCTTCTGAATTGCTTTATATTCGAATGACATAACAGTTGTTTTTTTGTTAGTAATGTATTAAATATATCTGAAAAAATTGCTTCGGTTTTTGAAATGCCCCGCACGGGCAATTGTTTAGGTGGTCGGTTTGTTGTCAGTCGTTTAGAGTGGTTGTAGTTAAATTACAGGCAATAAAAATAAAACCCGGATTTGACATATACATCCCTGAAAACCACCATTTTTTAAAAATAGCTGGAAACCACCAGAAGGGATTTTCCCGATAATTGATAATAAGCAACTTACAAAAACGGAAACCTGTAAAACTGCGTTTTCAGATAAGAAATATGTATAGAATAGATGATGCAAACAACATCGAAAATGGCATTACCCACCAAAAGCAATAGTTACTTCAAAACAAATCTCATCTCCGCTTTCCGTTCGCCATTAGCCACAACCGTAAGTGTATGTTCACCCGGGTAATGTTTCCGGGTGGTGAGGTCGGCAAAAGCGTGTTTGCGTTTGATGGTTGTTTTTCCGGGAGGCATCTCCTTTTCTGCAATCTGGAAAACCTTTTCAGAAGATTTACCGTAGGCTTTTGCAAAACGGATGATATATTCGAGGCGCACCTTTAGGGTTTTATTTGTACGGTTATCCAACTCAAATAAAAACTGAAACGCCTCTCCTATCTTCAGGCTGGTTTTGCTCAGTTTCAGGTTTAGGATATCCAGCTTTTCAGCATTGGCAACACCCAGCAGGTTGAGCGCTCTTTTATTACCATTTTTGAGCAGGGTCCGCAGCCCGTGTTTGATAACCCAGTTGGTTCGATCGCTGTAGCCATACCATTTTACCGCCACATCCATCACCAGGTCGGGATGGTCTTTGGAGATGTCGTTGAGGTTGTTGGCCACACTTCTCCCG
Organism: Bacteroidales bacterium; assembly: GCA_020438135.1. Taxonomy (GTDB): domain Bacteria; phylum Bacteroidota; class Bacteroidia; order Bacteroidales; family JAADJA01; genus JAADJA01. The sequence continues at coordinate 2,531 of JAGQVF010000071.1, forward strand.
ACAAACAACGAGGGGTCGTCTTTCAGTTTTTCGAGCACTTCGAGCACCGGTTTGGGGTCAACGATAAATTTGGGCAACAGCATCGCCCAGGGAAGCCGGGGCCGGCACCCTTCGCTGGCAAACCTGCGCACATTTTCATGTTCGCTATCGGCCCACTGCAACATGTAATGCATCACCAGCCCGGGATTCTGATCGAGGAAAGGCCGGATGGCAAACTCCGATGAAGAGTACCGGGTGAAATGTCCGAGCGCGTTCAACGACTCCTCCCAGTGATCCATACCGTATTGTTCCACAAAATCGGGCAAAACCATTCCTTCGAAACCCTTAACTGCAGGCGCTATCTTTACAAGTATCAGCAGCGCTGAAACATAATCCTCAGGCAGGCAGGCGCGCAAACAAACAGTTACATGCCTCATGCGCGCTTTCAGTTCGAGGGTTTCCCATTTGTTATCAAAAACAAGGCGGATAAATTGTTCCTTGCTGAATGTTTTCGATTGCTTTTGCAGCGCATCTGCAAAGCGATCGATGGTGTAATGCGTAAAAAACTGATCTTTTAATTTTTCGGCCATAGTGTTTGTTTAGCGCGTAAAGATAACAATTCGGAGCATGGACAAGCGGCAATTTATCCGCCGTGGATCATTTTTAAAATATCCATATTCGTTATACCACAATCGTGAATTTTGAGTTAATATATCTGATTCCGGGTTGAAATTCTCAAAAAGTAACTATATTTTTGCCCACCCACATCAATTTCATGATTTTAATTTGTATCTTGAAAAGCTTATTTTGAAACACCATATATGTATCGGGACTTTAACAATACCACATCAGATAAAAAAATTACATCCACAGGATATGAGGAACTCATTTCTGAAGATTCCAAAAAGATCATCCTCAAATTACTGGAAGAAAATCCCAAGCTTGAAACCATTTTCAGTCAATCCGAAGATATTGAACACGCCAGGAAATCGCTGCGTGAATGGGCGATGGATCACCTCCGGAAACATCCGGTAGCGCTTGATTATTACAATGGCGACATCACCGGCCGGGAGGCATTCGGGGCATTGGACTGGCAGGATTTCGCCACCATCAGGTTGCTCGACTATATCAATCATGAAGGAAACGAATATGAAGACCTCAACCTGGGCGGCAGGATCATCATAAATGCCCCGGTCAGGTTGCTCTGGCTCGCTATAAAAGAAGAGAAAGGGGGTGGCACGGTAGATTTTTTCAGGGATATGCTTCACCTGTTCAGACAATTTTCAGGAACCAAAAAACGACATCTTCCCGATGCGAAACAGGTTTCAGAATGGATGAACAGGCATCCTTCAGGGCTTGATCCGGAAGTGATCGAACAACGGAAAAAGAATCGTGACCGCATCATCAGGTTGTTTATAAAAAAGATTGATGCCGGCGATATTCAACGGAGAAAGTACACTTTTGAACCGGGCATGAGTTTTTGGGATAAATACAAAAAGGTGCTCGAATGGTGGAACGATCATATTTTTCATTTGCAATTTGCGGCCCGCACACCCGAACGCCTCAACCGGATGCTCGGCAGAACCCTCGACGAAGAAACCATGTCGACACTGCTCGATGCGCAGGATACCGGCATACCTTTTTTTGTGAATCCCTATTATTTATCGCTGCTGAATGTGCATGAAGATGACAACCTGCACCATAGTGATCATGCCATTCGCGATTATGTATTTGTAAGCAAGGAACTGGTGAATGAATTCGGGAAGATTGTAGCCTGGGAAAAGGAGGATGTGGTGGAACCGGGCAAACCCAATGCTGCTGGATGGATACTTCCGCACCGGAGGAACATTCACCGCAGGTATCCTGAAGTGGCGATTCTTATTCCTGACACAACCGGCCGGGCCTGCGGAGGATTATGTGTTTCATGCCAGCGAATGTATGATTTTCAGGACGGCCACCTCAATTTTGACCTCGAAGAACTGAAACCTGTGGAAACCTGGTGGGAAAGACTTCCCAAACTGCTCAACTACTTTGAAGAAGATGCACAGTTGCGCGATATTCTTATAACCGGCGGCGATGCATTGATGAGCTCAGATAAGTCGCTGCAGCGAATCCTCGACGAAGTGTACCAAATGGCTCTGCGGAAAAAAGAGGCCAATGGTATCCGGCCCGACGGTGAAAACTTTGCCGAAATGCAACGGATCCGGCTGGGAACCAGGTTGCCGGTTTATCTGCCACAACGGATAACAGATTCCTTAATTGCCATTTTGCGCAATTTTAAAGAAAAGGCAGCCCGGGTCGGCTTTAAACAATTTGTTATTCAAACCCATTTCGAATCGGCTATGGAGGTTACCCCGGAGGCTGCCAATGGCATCCGGAAACTGGTTTCAGCCGGTTGGATCGTTACCAATCAACTGGTATTTACGGCTGCTGCCTCGCGGCGCGGACACACGGCGAAATTGCGTAAGGTGCTGAATGACATCGGGGTTTTGACATATTACACTTTTACGGTTAAAGGTTACCAGGAAAATTCGTTCACCTTTGCCAACAATGCCAGGGCCGTGCAGGAACAGCTCGAAGAAAAATACATCGGTGAAGTACCTAAAAAATATCATGAGTTGATCAGGAAGTTTCCGGAACATGCCGAAGATATGGTCGAAAATATCGAGAGCCTGCGGAGAATCTGCGATATCCCTTTCCTGTCGACCGACCGCAATGTGATGAATTTGCCGGGCGTTGGGAAAAGTCTCACCTTCAGAACCATCGGAATTACCAACGACGGTCGCCGTATCCTTGAATTTGGGTTTGATCATACACGATCTCACAGCCCGATCATCAACAAGATGGGAAAGATGACCATCATCGAATCGAAATCAATTGCCGGTTATCTGAAACGTCTTGAACAAATGGGCGAAGACCTTCTGGATTATCGTAATGTGTGGGGCTATTCGCTCGGAGAAACCGAACCCAGGATGCCGGTGTATGATTATCCTGAAAATCAGATGGAGCTCACGGACGAATTTACCAACCTCAAGGTTTAATTGTTTTCAGCATCAATGATATTCAGGGTATGAAAAGTTCAAAAAAACCGGCCAAAAGGCTTCTGCTTTTATTGATCATCCTTGCTTTGCTCGTTTCGGGCTTTTTTTTACTTCCCAAACATGTGCAACGATATTTTTACTGGAATTATGCCGATGTCCATGATTTCGAAAAGTTCCCGCATTTGGCTGTAAAAAACAATGAGGCAGACATATTTCAGTTTGCCCATAGCGGTCAGAATCAGCATTTTTCGGTTCCTGCAAAGTTCAGTGGCGATGCACCCATACCCTTTGAAACATTCCTGGAAGATCATTCAACTCTCGCTTTTCTTGTTGCGGTTGACGACAGCATCATATACGAAAACTATTTCGCCGGCTATAACCAGGACAACATCATCCCTTCTTTCAGCGTATCGAAGGCATTTGTTTCGGCTCTTACCGGAATAGCCATCGATGAAGGTTACATTTACAGCACCAACCAATCCATCACTTTTTTTCTGAATGAACTCAAGCCATCATTCGATGACATAACCATCGAAGACCTGTTGAACATGCGTTCAGGGATCCGTTTCAATGAGGGCTACAACACCCCCTTCGCCGATATGGCCAAATATTATTACGGAACTGATCTTTTGGACTATATAAAATACCTGAGCATAGAAGATCCACCGGACAAAAAATACAACTACATCAGTGTGAACACACTTTTGCTGAGCCAGATAATCGAAAGAGCCACAGGCACGAAACTGAATGTTTATCTCGAAAAAAAAATCTGGAGACCACTCGGCATGGAATCGGATGCAACATGGAGCATTGACAGTGAAGAAAGTCAAACGATCAAAGCATTTTGCTGTATCAACGCAGTGGCAAGGGATTTTCTGAAGTTCGGCAGGTTGTATCTCAACCACGGGAACTGGGATGGCAATCAGGTAGTTCCTGAAAACTGGGTTAAACGATCCACTTCGATTATCAATGATTCCCGCGATTCGCAAAATTATCCCTACACATACCAGTGGCGTGTACTCGAAAACGGTTCTTTTTTCGCTAAGGGTATTTTGGGTCAATACATCTTTGTGTATCCTGAGAAAAACCTGGTATTTGTAAGAATGGGAAAAAGTTACGGAGGAATCGACTGGGCACAGCTATTTTTGGAAATATCGGACCAAATAGGGAGTGATTGAGGGAATTAATAGATTTAATAGATTTAATAGATTGACTGGATTGACTAAATTGACTGGATCAATAGAATTAAGAGATTGGCAAAAATTTAAGCAGAGACCAGGGCTGACTGCTATTACCTGAGTAAAAGGGTTTTCAAATTCAACCGCTTCAACAGTTTCAACCATTTCAACCGGTTCAACAGATTCAACCATTTCAACCGGTTAAACAGATTCAACCATTTCAACCGGTTCAACGAATTCAACCATCCGATAAAATTACTCCTTTCGAACAATCCACTACATCAATTCTACGGTTCATTACATTTCGTTTTTTCGACGGGAAAATTCATTGTTCCTTTGAATCGTCAAATTTTAATACCGTTTAAATCATGAAAATTCATAACATTTCTATTATCAAACATCTATCCGTATTGCTTCTGCTGGTTATGGTTACCGGGGGATACTCGCAAACGCTTGTTTACAATTCATGCAACGACGACGGCAAAAGGCAATACCGCTTTTCAGATAGTTTTACCGATTATGACGTGCAGGTAAAGGGCAACATTGTGGTTAATGACAATGATACCCGTATCGTTTCCATTTCTCCGGGTGGCTATTTAAAGATCAGTAAAAAAACTTTTGGCAACAAACGTTCGGTGGTTATTGAAAGTGATTCGAAAGGCGAACTGAACTTTGAGTATTACGAAGGCCGCACACAGGTAGCCTGGGAACCCGAAGGCAAGAAATGGCTGGAAGATGTTCTGCTGGATGTAGTTCGACGAACAGGCATTGATGCGGAAGGACGTACAAAAAGGATTTACAACAAATCGGGATTGGATGGATTTCTCGAAGAGATAGATGAGATATACTCAAACTCCGTGAAAGGGATGTACTTTGATGCGTTGCTCACCAATTTCAGTTTGAACGAAAATGAAACCATTTCGGCAATCACCGCTATCTCAATGGAGATTGAATCGAACTCGGAACGAGGCCGTTTGTTCAGGCAATACAGTGATCAGTTTCTTACAACCAATCCAGTAACAGTTGCCTATTTCGAAGGGATTTCGAAAATGAGCTCCAATTCTGAAAGAGGTTCTGTTTTGCGAAAGATTTCGAAAGAGATTGATTTTAACGATCCCAAAGTTACAGAAGCTTATTTTGGATGTATCGACAAAATGGATAGCAATTCAGAACGTGGTAGTGTACTCAGAAAGCTGATTTCAAATCAGGATATGAGTGATGCCGCATATGCCAGGCTACTGCTCAGTGTGCAAAAATTCAGTTCAAATACCGAGATGGGCTCCGTGATGCGTTCGCTTAAAAAACTCAACCTCAGCAACCAGGATGTATCAGAGGCATGGTTTAACGCTGTGGATAAAATGAGCAGCAACACCGAGTCGGGCAGCACTTTGAGATTTATGCTTAACAATTACGACCTCAGTAAAAGTAACATGCTCCGTTTTCTGGGAAGCGTAAAAAAACTGTCGTCAAACACAGAAATGGGATCGGTTATGCGGTCAATCAAAAACATCGACCTGAAAGATCCTGACCTCAGTAATGCTTTTTTTATGGTGGTAAAAGTAATGTCGAGCAATACGGAATCTGCATCTGTGTTGAGATATACCATCAAAAACCACACACTGAACGAATCGGCCTGGCAGGATCTGCTTGCAACCACCAAAATGTTAAGTTCAAATACGGAAAAGGGAACCGTACTCAGGTTAGCTGCCGATAAAATGTCATTCAGCGATGCAGTTGTCGATTCATATATCATTGCCTGTAACCAGTTTTCGAGTAGTACCGAACATGGGATGACCTTATCGGTTTTCGTTCAAAAGGATAAGGCGACAAAACATGCAATTATCGGTGCTTTGGGAAGTGCCAGGATGATCATTTCCAATACCGAGAAGTCGAGGGTATTAACTGCGGTTGCATCCACGTCGTTTATATCTGATAAAGAAGTAAGGGAAGAATACATGGCTACGGCTCACACCCTCACTTCCGATTCTCAATACCGGTCAGCCGTCGAAAGTATTGAAAACAAATAAAATGTCCATTCCCGATCGCCGGATGTCGTGAATTTCACCCACCGGCGATCACTTTTATCATTACTTTTATCATCCTCCAACAAACGGGAAATGAAGTATCTCAGAAGCATCATCATCAGTACTTTTACCGGACTTGCCCTGTTTTTTTACATTTGGATTGGAGAAACCGGCAGCTGGCCGATTTTGCAAAAACACTGGTTCGACGTGTTTCTGGCTGTGGTAGTGGCAAATGTTGTAGGGTTGTGCCTGTTGCGGATGAACCCGCTTCTCGACAGATATGTTCCCTGGAACCGGAATACCGGTATCCGTTTCCTGGTTGAAACGGTCAGTGGATTTTCGGTATTGGCCGTATTGCTTATCGTAATCAGGTATGCGTACATCGAACCGTATTTCCCCCCTGTTGAGGGCGAACCTCAGGAAAGTCGATTCACCGACAGCATCACCAAAATTGCTATATTATCACCTGTAATCATCTATCTATATTCACTTGTCAACTTTTCAGTTTTCAGCGTTAACCAATACAGTCATCTTCAGATTCAATCGATCAAAACCGAAAGAACCCAATTAAAACTGCAATTCGAAGCACTTAAAAATCAACTGAGTCCACATTTTTTGTTCAATGCATTGAATACCATCTCATCACTGATCTACAGAGACATTAAGCAGGCTGATTCATTTATCCGTCAGCTGGCACATACCTATGCCTATATCCTGAAAACGGATGAACATCAGCTTGTTTTAGTCGGACATGAACTTGATATGGTAAATGACTATTTTGAAATGCAGAAAACCCGGTTTGGAAATTCAATCCATTTGAAGATAAACATGGATGAAGATCTTAAAAAATCATTCATCCCCCCCTTAACCTTTCAAATGCTTGTGGAAAACGCACTCAAGCACAACCAAATAAAAGAAAACAATCATCTGACCATTGAAATTATTGCAGACGAAAAATCAAATTACATCGAGGTAAACAACAACATCATCGTCAAACCCGAACTTCTGAAAATAGGGAATAACCTGATCGAAAGACCCAAAGAAAACGGATCGCATAAAATCGGGTTATCCAATATTCGCCAACGCTATGGCTACTTTACAGGCAAACGGGTTGAAATCATGATCAATAACAAATTCACGGTAAAACTGCCGGTGATTCGCAACAGCAATGAAAAAAAGAGAAACTTATAACAACCCGCTATTCCGGATCGCATCTCCGCTCTTATTCGGTGCAGTGATCTATGTATTGGTATTGTTGTTTTTCGGTTCGGTGGATATGCTTTCCGAGAATTTTTTCAGCCGGGAGATTCTTTTCGTGATAATCCTCACCACTTTTTTTCTCGAAAGCCAGCGACTCGTCATTGTTATTCTGAACAGAACCAACGCCTTTGGTAATTCTCTGCAAACCAGGATACTTTTGCAGTTTGGGATTTCAGTTTTAATTACTGTTCTTGTAGTAAGCCTGATTTTATACGGATATTTTACCTACATCGAAGGATTCAGCACCATCCAAACGGAGCTGATCACTTTTAATGCGATCTATCTTGTTGCCGCTGCTTTTTACCACCTCTATTTTATTTCCGTGATGTTTCTTCACATCAGGAATGATGAAAAAATTAAGGAAGAACTCAGGATCAGGAAAAACCTTGGATTGGAACTTCAGTCGTTTAAAAACCAGGTGAATCCAACATTTCTTTTTACCGCCCTCGAAGTGATCCTGAACGAATTGCACCGTGATAAAAAACATGCCGATATTCTGGTTGGGCACCTTGCCGGGATTTACCGTTATACCCTCGACCACCAGAAAAGCGATCTGATTCCGCTACAACAGGAGATCGGACATCTTGCAGATATTCACGAAGTGCTCAGGTCAAAATACGGAGATGGATTAAAATTAACGGTTAGTACCCCGAAAAATGATGAATTGCAGGTAGTTCCCGGAACACTTCAGATATTATTGGAAGAAGCGATTATGTCGAATATGATCTCCCGGCAGCTTCCGATGCATTTTTCGATCGAAGAAAACAACAAGACGTTGAAAGTTTCATGGAACAACAATCCTGTTTTGATCCCTGACAACAACAATCACAATCGGTTCGAAAGGTTAAAGGAGACGATCCGGTATTATGCAGGTTCAGAACCCGGATATGTTAATGATCACAACGTTACCACTATCCATTTGCCATTGATCACCATTGATGAAGAAGAGTAAAAATAAAAGAACATGAAAGTTGTAATAATAGAAGATGAAAAACCGGCAGTTGAAAAACTAACCACTATGCTCCACACCTACGATCCTGAAATCGAAATTGCCGCTGTACTATCAGGTGTGGATGAATCGGTTAAATGGTTTACTGAAAAAGGAGCCGCTATCGATCTGATCTTCCTCGACATCGAATTAAACGATGGCAACAGTTTTGGCATATTCGAACAAATTGAGATCAATAAACCGATCATCTTTGTTACAGCCTACAACGAGTATGCAATAAAAGCCTTTCAACTGAACAGCATCGACTATTTACTCAAACCACTTCAATATGAGAGGTTTTATCAAAGCATGGAAAAAATAAAAGTGTTGCGCGAAAACCTTCCGGCCGGACGGGAGAATATGCAATACGATGAGATCAGCCGGTTGATCCTTGAATTCAATAAAAACTATAAGAGCCGCTTTCTTGTGAAAGTGGGTGATCATCT
>JAGQVF010000382.1 GCA_020438135.1 Bacteroidales bacterium
CTTGATGCAGACGGTGATCCATACCCGGGATTTGGAACGGACGGGGTATTGATACCCTCGGTTTTCGATGATTACTCGAAAGCTTTTGACTGTGTCATTGTAAATGATTCCGTCATCATTTCAGCGGCCTATGGCGATCCGACTGTCAGTGAGGATTTTGCCATCGTTAAATTGGACCAGGATGGCAATCCGGATCCGGGTTTCGGCAATGATGGCATCAGTATATTGAATATTGATCAATTGACGTATGGGGAAGATATATTTTACGGGAGTGATAACAAGTTCTATATCGGCGGTACTTCAGGCCAGGGAGGTATCGGGAATGCCAGGGATTTTTTCCTGGCCCGGTATAATTACAACGGATTGATCGATGCAACCTTCAACGGAAGCGGGTATGTCAAAACTTCCGTTGGCAACGCCTGGGACCATGCCTATTCATTGGATATGGCCCCTGATGGAAAGATCGTCCTGGGTGGGTTCACTGCGTGGGGCCCGACAGGAGATAACGATAGGGCCCTCGCCCGCTATCTTAATAATTATATCCCTCCACCACCATTTTCGGCCGACTTTACAGCCGATAACACAACGGTATGCGAAGGAGAATCGATACAATTTAACGATCTTTCCTCAGGGACTATTGTTTCGTGGAACTGGGTCTTTCCCGGCGGTGAACCATCCACTTCAACCCTTCAGAATCCGGAAATCATGTATAGTACTCCGGGCATTTTTGATGTTGAGCTTGAAATTTCTGATGGAACACAAACGGCTTCTGTTTTAAAAGATAATTATATTACAGTCGGAGCATATCCTAATCCAGAGATCGCAGGTTTGCAAATTGTATGCTCAGATGATGAAGAAATTTATCAAACAGCTAATAATCCCGGAAATAACTATTTGTGGGAAGTGAATGGGGGGGAAGTAATATCAGGAACAGGCACGCATCAAATAACAATATTGTGGGGAGATCCGGGTAGTGGTTCAGTTATTTTAACTGAAGAATCTCCTGAAGGATGTATGACAACTACAGAAGAATACCTGGTTACAATTGACGAATGTACTGGGATAAAGGAGACTTCAAGGAATGCTATAAAAGTGTTTCCTAATCCGGTAAATAATAAACTGGTAGTTTCCTGCGAGGATCTACTAAGTGTGAGCGTTTATAATGTTTATGGTCAGTTGATAGTCAGCACGGAAGATCGGGAAATAAACACTTCATTCTTTGACAATGGAATGTATATTGTATTTGTCACCACAAATAAAGGAAAGACAGGAACGAAGAAATTTATGATAGAACATTAAAGCAGTGTCACATTGATGCTAAGAATTATTTCTTTTTAGTATTGCTATCTGTGCGTTTTTGAACTCAACATAGTTATAGATCTTCTTGAAACAGAATAATTCCAAATGTGTAGTATTGATCTTTGCCAGATCTTTTGGCGGTTACTTTTGAAAACTCTGATCCGGACTATACTATCTTAAGGCCAACCTGGTTCACTATTAGCGTCGGGGTAGATTATGAAATCACCAAAAAAAGTGAACCGGAAAAAGGTTCCGTAATCTCTAAAAGAAGTATCGCAGCCTTTGTTGGTAAATTGGTTGAAAAACCGGAATTGAATGTTAGGGAGAGTTTGGGAGTTAATAAACCGAATTCCTGATTCACAATTAATGAATATACAAGTCTCTGATCGGTTTAGCAGAGGCTTCACAACTTATTTTAAACAAAAAAGCCAATCAGTTTAACATCTCTGAATGGCTTCCCTTTCCGTGCTCCCCTTCTTGGACT
>JAGQVF010000383.1 GCA_020438135.1 Bacteroidales bacterium
GGTGTTATTACCGGTGACGATGTAAAAAAGGTATTTGAAATTGCGAAGAAAAATCAATTTGCTTTACCGGCAGTCAACGTAGTTGGAACCAATTCAGTGAATGCTGCTATGGAAGCTGCCAAAGCAGTCAATTCACCTATCATCATTCAGTTTTCGAATGGCGGCGCTTCCTTTTATGCCGGAAAAGGTTTGTCGAACGATGGTGAACAGGCAGCTATTGCCGGCGCCGTTTCGGGTGCAAAACACATCCATATGTTGGCCGAAATGTATGGCGTTCCGGTGATCCTCCATACCGACCACGCAGCTAAAAAATTATTGCCCTGGATCGACGGACTGCTGGATGCAGGCGAAAAACATTTCAAAGAAACCGGCAAACCGTTGTTCAGTTCACATATGCTTGACTTATCAGAAGAACCGATTGAAGAGAACATCGACATCTGTAAAAAATACCTCGAAAGAATGAGCAAGATCGGGATGACCCTCGAAATCGAGTTGGGTGTAACCGGTGGCGAAGAAGACGGCGTTGACAATACCGATATCGACAGTTCAAAACTGTATACCCAACCAGAAGAAGTTGCCTACGCATACGAGCAATTGTCGAAGATCAGCGAAAATTTCACGGTAGCTGCAGCATTCGGAAATGTGCACGGTGTTTACAAACCGGGAAATGTAAAATTGCAACCGGTGATCCTGAAAAATTCACAGGAATACATTCAGGAAAAATTTAATACGGGTGAAAAGCCTGTCAATTTTGTATTCCACGGCGGATCGGGATCAAGTCATGCGGAAATTCGTGAAGCGATCTCTTATGGTGTGATCAAAATGAACATCGATACCGATACCCAATGGGCAGCCTGGGATGGCGTTCGGAAATATGAAGCAAAAAATCACGATTTTCTGCAAGGACAAATCGGCAACCCCGAAGGTGACGACAAACCCAATAAAAAGTTCTACGATCCACGGAAATGGCTCCGTGAAGGGGAAGTTAGTATGATCGAACGTTTGAAAATTGCCTTCGACGATCTGAATAACATAAACAGGTGCTAGCTGCTTGCTGGTGACAGCCTGTCCTGCAAATAGGTGGTAAACCGATAGCATACTTTATTGAAAAAACATCACAGACAGATAGTTTTTACCCTTTTTGGTCTGGTGGGTCTCTACCTGGTTTTGAGGGCGATCTTTATGCCATTGATCCATGATGAGATCGCCACTTTTTTCAGGTATGTTCATCTTGGCACTTTCATCCCCTATCACAGTGAGTGGTCGACCAACAATCACATTCTCAATTCGGCACTGACCTGGGTGAGTTACGAACTATTCGGACCCTCCCCCATTTCACAGCGCTTGCCCAATCTTTTTTTCATTCCGGTTTATTTCTTTTTTATCTGGAAGATTTCCGGAAAGATCAAAAACCGCTATCTTCAATGGGCATTCCTGATCCTGATGGTGACCATCCACAATTACATGGATTTTTTCAGTCTGTCGCGGGGCTACGGAATGTCGCTGGCGATGATGAGCGGAGCCATATGGTTTGTGTGGCGATCTTTTGAAACCGGGAAAACCCGTGATTATTTTTTCGCCTTGCTATTCATGTTTTTTGCTGTGAGTGCTATTTTGATCCTGGTAAATAC
>JAGQVF010000384.1 GCA_020438135.1 Bacteroidales bacterium
ACCCTTTGCATGTGATAATCCATGATGGGAACGAGGTTCTCAGGATCTTTGAGGTTGATCAAACCGGCATCTGCAGCAAGTTTCAGGAAAAATGAAATTTTCTTTTTTTCGGGATCACGAAAAGCGGGAATTCCCGGCAACACTTCATACAAACCTTTTCCTTCGTTGAGCAGCTTCCCTTCCGATGCGTCGATCATTCGTGAAACACTTCCACCGAAATTTTGCTTGAGATGGCTGCAAACCCCCAGCCACAGGGCACTTCGTTCTTCAATCCGATCGAGGGTGCAATCTGCCGGTTTGCCGGTGGGAGAAAATGTTTCGGATAAAAGCACGGCAATATCTTCGGCACTGCAAATGCTCATATATCCCGGATTCAACAATGGGTGCCTTTTTTTGACCAGTTGTAAAAAGCCATATTCCAGATAATCCCATCCCCACAGATCGAGTTGATCATGATGTAAGGAGCGCGTTTGGTGGCAAATGGCCGTCGACAGAAAGTAGACCCGCATTTTGGTTTCGCGATCGGCATCAAAGGTTAAAAAATCCCTTTTATAAAAATCTTCTCGGAATGAAAGACCTGAAAGGCGTTTCCCGATTTTCCTGCACTGAACCGGATTTAATTCAACCATACGTATCAATTTGGAAATTTGCCAAAACTTTTTTTAAGCCACCTGTGAAAACCGTGAATGCCATGCGGATCGGCGAACATCAGGATGCAATGCCCGCTGATGATAGCGTCATTGAGAATCCAGCTTTCTCTGAGGCTTTCTTTTGACAGTGAACCTTGCTGCAACCAGATATGTTTGATTCCTTTTTCGCCGGCATCGGCAATCAGTTTCCTGCTGATCTCATCTTTGGTATTGATCACAATGCCTGTTACTTCATCGGGAAGGGATTGAACATCATGATAACATTTTTTGCCTTCGAACTCCTGCATGTGCGGATTTATCGGATACAGCTTGTATCCTTTGTTGCTCAGCTCTTTAAATATGGCATTTCCGAATTTTGACTTTTTCCGGGAGACGCCGGCTACAGCAATATTTTTCTGATTCAGAAAAGCCCGGATCGATTCCATTTCACCCATAACGCTTTTGTTTTTAACCCTTTCGGGAGATATAACATACATAGTGGGCTAAAATTAAAAAAAAATTACAGGCAGGAATTCATTTGTTAATAAAATAACATGAAAACAAAAAACTCCTCTGGAAAGTGGGGAAATCTCTGCTTTTATAATTTATTTGGAAGCATTTTTATAAGCCTGCAACGCTCTTTCACGGGCTTCTTTGTGATCGACGATGGGGTCGGGATAATCTTTTGATTCGAATTCAGGAACCCATTTTTTCACATATTTATGATCGGGATCATATTTTTTGATCTGTTCCTGCGGGTTGAAAATCCTGAAATAGGGAACGGCATCACATCCTGTGCTGGCTGCCCATTGCCAGTTTCCGTTGTTGGATGAAAGTTCGTAGTCGAGCAGCTTTTCAGCGAAATAAGACTCGCCCCAGCGCCAATCCGTTAGCAGGTGTTTGGTCAGAAAGCTGGCCACCACCATCCGCACGCGATTGTGCATATAGCCGGTTTGGTTAAGCTGCCGCATGCCTGCATCAACCAGGGGATAACCCGTCTGACCCAGGCACCATTTTTCAAAATGCTTTTCATTGTTGATCCAATTGAGAGAATTGAACTTTTTCTTGAAGTTCTGATCCACCACTTCGGGATAATGATAGAGGATTTGCATAAAAAACTCCCGCCAGACCAACTCCTTTAAAAATGTTTGATCTTTG
>JAGQVF010000072.1:0-2677 GCA_020438135.1 Bacteroidales bacterium
ATGGGGACATTCACAGGACAACCTTCAACACACAATGGTTTTTTGCACTGCAAGCAGCGACCTGCCTCTAAAAGAGCCAACTCGGTAGTGTAACCGTATGGTACTTCCTGGAAATTATGCACCCGAAGGGTTTGATCTTGCTCAGGCATGTCCTGCCGTGGGATTTTTAATTTGATCCGGCGTTCGTCACGTTTGGTAAGTCCGTGCCATTCACAACCATATTTTGTACAGATATAAAACGGGATTAATCCTGACAAAGCAGATATGATCACTTCTGCCACCGGAGAACCGCATTCGCCGCAAGGAACATCTTTGTTCAACAAACTTTTTTTGCAATGCGGGCAAATCAGGTCATCGAGCGTACCATCTTTTTTAATGTCGACTGATGACTCGATCTCGAACACATCCAGATATGGACTCAAATACAGATCTATTTCTTCACCTTCGTAAATGGCCTTAAATTCAATCTGTTTAAGATCCTTTTTTTCTACGTTGAACCCTGAATGACAATGCGGACAATAGGTGTTCAGGTAGGTTTTAAACTTTAAATATTTAACGTCGTGATCTAACATAACTTTTAAAATTCGGAGTTCCAATAATCAAAGTCCAAATAAAATCCAAAAGGTAAAAAATCAAATTCCAAAACTGTTTGATCGATCGGAATTGAGGATTTGAGATTTATTTGTCATTTGTAATTTTGTTTATTGCGATATTACCTGATGGAGAACAGAAGCGAGTCTTTCTCCTCTTTCAAGTATAATGAATTACGGTTCATTAGTTCATCAAAATCTACCTCAGCACCGTCGAAATCAGGTCCATCGACACAGCAAAATCGTGTTTCATCTGCCACTTTCACCCTGCATCCGCCACACATTCCAGTTCCGTCGATCATGATTGGATTCAGGCTCACCATGGTTTTCACTTTGAATTTTTTGGTCAGGTTCACCACATTTTTCATCATGATGATCGGTCCGATGGCATACACCAGTTTGATGTCGTCGCGCTCGCTGAGATATTTTTCGAGCGGTTGGGTTACAAAACCGCGCTGACCGTAACTTCCATCGTCGGTAGTGATGACAAGTTCATCGCTGATCTGGCTCATCTCGTTTTCCAGGATGAGCATTTCTTTGTCCTTCGACCCCATGATACTGATCACATAATTGCCGGCTTCTTTAAATGCTTTGGCGACATGATGGAGGATCGCAACTCCGGTCCCTCCTCCTATCATCAGCACAGTGCCTTCATTTTCGACCTCAGCAGCCCGGCCGAGGGGGCCAACTACATCTTTGATCAGGTCACCCTCTTTTAGGGAACGCATAAGTGCGGTTGATTTTCCAACTACCTGAAAAATGATGGAGATCAGTCCGGCAAAAGGATCTTTGTCAGCTACTGTTAGCGGAATTCGCTCTCCGGTTTCATTTACACGGATAATAACAAACTGACCGGCCTTGACTTTTTTAGCAATCTTGGGAGCACTTATATCGAAACGTATTATCGTTCCGCGGGCCATTTCCTGTTTTCTGACAATCTGAAACATATTGTTGATTTGATGAATGACTAAATTATCAAAATGTCGAAACCGGATGCCTAATCCAACACTGCGGTAATCTTGTTGCAGAAAGTTCTGCAAATAAGACAGTAAGCAAGCTGTCAATAAATCAGACTACCACTCATCACTCTCTTCCAGTTTTATCGAATACAGATCTTCTTCGCTTAATCCATGCCATTTGCAGCCTTTTTTTGTACAGATATAAAAATCGATCAATTTACTGCTGGCACTCACATTTATTTTCGATATGGGAGATCCGCATTTACCGCATGTCTTATCTTTTACAACCAGACTCGTTTCGCAATGATAGCACCTTATGTCTGTTACGGCTTTATCTTCCGGCAGAAAAATAGTTGATTTTGAGGTAAAACTATTGAGGTAAGGGCTCAAAAGCAGATACCCCTCCTCTCCATTGATGATCTTTAGTTTAAGCATCTCATTTTCAATCAGACTTTTTCTGCAATGTGGGCAATAGCTCTGAAGAAAGGTTCCCGATTCGATGATCTCTTCTGCTTCGGTTATTTGCTTTTCACGTTTTATCTCAACCGTTGCAGGCCTTTCATCCTTAGGATACTTTCTCCCCCGAAATCCATATTCCTGGTAAAGCTTCCTCAATGCGAGTGAAAGATCTTCAAACTCTACATGGTGATTTTTACATCCACTCCGGGCACAAATGCTAACTTTTCCGCCCATATCAAGGTAAAACGGAACCATTTCTCCTCCACAACTCAAACATTCTGCTTCGGAATTTACAACCTTGTGGCAATGCGGACAACTGAATTTTGCCACTTCACCCTTGGGAATTTCAAAATCGCAGGTGTAGTTATAACTTCCGTAAATTGCGCTCAGGTGGATTGTGCCTTTATTTTCGGCCTGTTTAACATCGAGTTTGATACTTGGCTCGTTATCAACCAGGACCTGTTTGTCCATCAACGATTCTCCACAGAACCGGCATTTCAGGCTTAATGCTACAAATTCATACATGGCTGTATATCTATATTTTTTTAACGTTCAGAATTCTACGTACAAGTATAAAGATATTTACAAAATAGGAGATAAATATAATTTGATACCAAAACCCGACACAATACCAAACTCGTCATAACGCTTTGTTTTTCAACAAAAAAG
>JAGQVF010000072.1:2725-15554 GCA_020438135.1 Bacteroidales bacterium
AAAAAAAAACAATTTTCACATTGATGAGGTGAGCAGAAATAAAAAAAGGCCTCCTTGTTCAAAGGAGACCTAAAACCCAAAAGCCATGAAAAAAAAATCTTACAATGTGTTAACCTGCTTCGCCATTTGAGACTTCAAGTTAGCAGCTTTATTTTTATGAATTAAATTCTTTTTTACCAGTTTATCGATCATTGAGGCCAGCTTGGGATAGTTTTCTTCTGCTTCTTTCTTATCTTTCAAATTCCTAAAATCCCGCAAAGCATTTCGCATCGACTTTGTATAGTAGCGATTATGCAGCCTTCTTGCCTCGTTTTGCCTGATCCTTTTTAAAGCTGATTTATGATTTGCCATGTCTAAATAAATCTCTTAATGTTGTTTGTTGAGCCTGCAAAAGTAAATAAAAAATTAATAACGCAAAATTTTTCAAAAAAATTATTTCTCTTATTCCAAATCTAAAATTTTAGTGCAAATTTGTTGCAAATTCAACATTAAATATTCAAACCACGATGTTCAGACTTTGTTCATTTTTTTTAAGTTCCCTGATTATTTTTTCAGGTTGCAGTCATTCCGGTACAAAAAATACCGCAAATATTTCCGAAATAAAAGACCCTGTTAGCTATGTTAATCCTTTCATTGGAACAGATGCACATGGACACACTTACCCGGGAGCTACCCTGCCTTTTGGCATGGTCCAACTCAGTCCCGATACACGATTGGAAGGATGGGATGGATGTTCAGGATATCATTATTCCGATTCGGTGGTATTTGGTTTCAGCCATACCCACCTCAGTGGCACAGGCGTTC
This sequence comes from Bacteroidales bacterium, assembly GCA_020438135.1. GTDB lineage: Bacteria > Bacteroidota > Bacteroidia > Bacteroidales > JAADJA01 > JAADJA01. Next base: position 3,530 of record JAGQVF010000072.1, read on the forward strand.
CTGACTATTGCGATATTCTTTTAATGCCCGGAACCGGTGAAATTTATTTAGGTAATGGGGCAGATGATCCTGATAAGGGTTATGCCAGCAGGTTTAGCCATGATGACGAAATTGCTGAAGCAGGGTATTACAGAACCTATCTTAAGGATTACGATATAGCCGTTGAACTGACAGCAAGCCGTCGGGTGGGATTTCATAAATATCATTTCAGTGATTCAAATAAAGGGCATCTTATCATCGACTTGCAGCATCGCGACAAAGTTCTCGATTCATGGATGAAGGTAGTAAACGACACGATGGTACAGGGTTTCAGACGATCTACTTCCTGGGCAGAAGATCAATACATTTTTTTTACTGCCGTTTTTTCATCTCCAATGATCGAACAAAACCTGGCTTTGGATGAATCATATACAGGAGGACAAGAAATTTCGGGCACAAATGTGAAAGGGAGTTTCACTTTCGACCTTCCGGATGATGGCAATCTTTGGGTAAAGGTTGGCATTTCCTCCGTATCGGAAGAGGGTGCGTTAAAAAATCTCAGGGATGAAATTCCCGGGTGGGATTTTGAAAAAATCAGAAAAGAGGCGGCTGAGGTATGGAACAAAGAACTGGACAAAATTCATATTGATGGTGCCTCTGAGGAGCAGAAAATTACTTTTTATACGGCGCTGTATCATGCTTTTCTGGCGCCTAATTTATTTCATGACGTGGATGGAAAATACAGGGGCAGGGATCTTCAGATCCATCAAACCGAAGATTTTGAAAACCATACGGTTTTTTCACTTTGGGATACATTTCGTGGAGCCCATCCCCTTTTCACACTGGTGCAACAGGAAAAAACCATCGACCTGATCAAAACCATGCTCACCCAATATCAGCAGGGCGGTCGTCTTCCGGTTTGGGAACTGGCGGCAAACGAAACCGAATGCATGATCGGGTATCATTCCATCCCGGTTATTGCAGATGCCTATGTAAAAGGGATCGATGATTTCGATACTGAACTTGCCCTCGAAGCGATGCGGCATAGCGCTGAAATGGATCATTTTGGACTGGAATTTTATAAACAAAAAGGTTATATCCCGGCGCATGAAGAAGCCGAATCAGTTTCCAAAACACTCGAATATGCCTACGATGATTGGTGCATCGCCGAAATGGCCAAACAATTGGGTAAAGAAAATGTGTATCAAACCTACATCAAACGGGCACAATACTGGAAGAATATGTTCGATCCGACTTCAGGATTCATGCGGGCTCGTCTCAAGGGTGGGTGGTTTAGTCCGTTCGATCCGAGAGAAGTAAATTTTAATTACACCGAAGCCAACTCCTGGCAATATAGCTTTTTTGTGCCGCAGGATGTAAGCGGACTGATCGATTTTATGGGCGGTCCTGAAAAGCTATCAGAAAGATTGGATGCATTGTTTTCTGCTCCTGCATCGACCACAGGCCGTGAACAATCGGACATTACCGGGTTGATCGGGCAATACGCACATGGCAACGAGCCAAGTCACCACATGGCATACCTGTATAATTATGTTGGAGAACCCTGGAAAACACAGCAACGTGTTCGCCAGATCATGGACGAATTGTACAACCACAAACCCGATGGTTTATGCGGCAACGAAGATTGCGGACAAATGTCGGCATGGTACGTTTTGAGTGCCATGGGATTTTATCCTGTTACGCCGGGCCTACCGGAATACGCGATGGGCAGCCCGCTTTTCGGTAAAATCATCCTCAATCTTGAAAACGGGAAAACGTTTACCATTGAGGCGAAAAACAATGAGGCCGGCAATCCGTATATTCAGTCAGCCATTTTAAACGGAAACCCTTGTAAAAAGTCTTATATCAGCCATGCAGATATTATGGCAGGTGGAAATCTGGTCTTAAAAATGGGAAGTGAACCTTCGGAGGATTTTGGAGCCGGAAAGGAAAATATTCCTGTGTCAGCCATCACGGAGGCATTAATCATGCCGGTTCCTTTTATTAAAAGCGGCCTGCGGATCTTCAATGATACAACCACGGTTTCCCTCGGAAGCATGTATCCCGATGCTGCGATTTATTTCACACTTGACGGATCAGACCCAAACCAACAATCATCGGTTTATGAAAAACCTTTTGTGTTGAATCATTCAGCCGAAGTAAAAGCCATCGCAGTTAAAAATGGATTACCTGAAAGCATGTTGCTCGAAGCGGCATTTCATAAAGTTCCGGCAGGTAAATCGATCTCGCTTGGCACAGCCTACTCAGGTCAATATGCTGCCGGAGGTGATTTGGCCCTGATCGATCATGTACGAGGACCCGGTGATTTTAAAACAGGTTCCTGGCAAGGTTATCATGGCGTCGACCTGGAAGCAGTGATCGACCTGGGGAGTAAAAAACTGATCACTTCAGTGGCAACAGGGTTTTTACAAGATACTAGGGCCTGGATCTTTTTGCCCCTGGAGGTACAATATTTTATTTCAAATGATGGAGAAACTTTTACATCAATCGGAACAGTTAAAAATCCGGTTTCCGAAAAAGAGAAAGAAGTGTCCACACATGATTTTTTATTGAATTTTGCAACAAAAGCCCGATATATAAAAGTAATAGCGAAAAACAGGAAAGTTTGCCCCGAATGGCATGTGGGCTCAGGTGAGCCTGCATGGATATTTGCCGACGAAATAGTGATCAGATAATTTTGAAATGAAAGCCAAACAACTAACCTGGTGGATTTTAACGACTGCTACCTTTTTGGGCCTTCTGCTGCCCGTTATGGTGAAGGAAGGCATGTTTCTCGACGGAGTTTTGTACGCTTCAGTATCGAGAAACCTGGCTATCGGGGTAGGTAGTTTCTGGTTCCCGGAATTTGATAAGTTGGGAAAGGCAGGTTTGGCCTCCTTCCACGAGCACCCTCCACTATATTTTGCGATGCAATCGGTATTTTTCAGGGTTTTTGGAGATGGCTATTTCGTAGAAAAACTGTTTTCACTGATGGCTGCGGTGATAACCGGCTTGGGCATAATCCTGTTCTGGAAACGCATCAACAAAAAACGGCCTGAATACCTTTCCTACAGTTGGATTCCTGTGTTGTTATGGATCATCATCCCGATTGTTTTTTACAGTTACCAGCACAACCTGATTGAGGGTACCATGAGCTTTTTCGTATTGTTTGCGGTATATTTCCCCTGGAAAGGTTTATCAGACAAAAGAAATATTAATTTTCATTTTATCCTTGGTGGGTTTTTCGTTTTTCTTGCTTCTTTCACAAAAGGAGTTCCGGGTTTGTTTCCATTAGCATTTCCATTGTTGTGGTGGTTGGTCAAACGTGATATCTCTTTTCTGAAGATGATCAGGCTTTCGCTTATCATGCTGTCAATACCCGTAATAATCTTTGGTATAATGATAACCGTGAGCCAGGATGCTTTTACCAGCCTAAGCTGGTATGTAGAAAAACGTTTGATCGGCAGGATTGAAACTTCACCTACCGTTACCAAACGGTATCATATCCTGATCCAGTGGCTTATTAAAATGATGCCGGTATTTTTTATTACCATCGTTATCGTTTCAATTGACCGGTTTAAATCTTTTCAAAAAGTAAAAGATCAATCCTACAAAGAAGACATGGTTATCTTTTTCATCCTGGGCATAGCAGGTGTTGTTCCGCTTATGCTCACCATGATCCAGAAGTCCTTCTATTTCCTGGGTGCATTGCCATTTTTTGCTCTTGCTTTTGCGTTGTTCCTTGTTCCGGCAATATCCGGCTGGATTGAAAAACTTCCGGGCCGCATCAATAAACTACTGTTCGTGGTTTTTGTTTTGGCGTTAGCAGGCATCCTGTTTTTTACAATCACCGAAATCGGAAAACCAGGAAAAGATGCCGATATTATCGCAGAAGTTCATTCAACCGGAGGTCTGGTCCCTGCAAATACAATGATCGAAATTCCGGCTTCCATGTCGAAGGAATGGACCCTTCGGACTTATTTTATCAGGTACTACAACATCACCCTTGATTATTCGGGAAACAAACATACCTATATCCTCCTTAAAAAAGATAGTATCCCTGATGAAGAAGGTGTTAGAAAGATTTCGTCCGAATTGAAACTATTTCAGCTTTATAAAAGGTTTTGAATTATCTTTGAACAAATGGAAACCGAGGTTAATAAACTGGAAGTTTGCACAGCGAATGTTGATTCGGCGCTGGCTGCACAAAAAGGGGGAGCCCACCGCATCGAATTGTGCGACAACCTGCCTGAAGGAGGAACTACACCCAGCGCCGGAATGATCAAGCGGATAAAAAACGTTATCAACATCGATATCTATGTTATGATCAGACCGCGTGGTGGAGACTTTTATTATTCCGAACTTGAATTTAAGGTGATGATGGACGATATCCGTTTTTGTCGCGAACACGGTGTGGACGGTGTGGTGATCGGCTGCCTGAACCGAAACGGAACAGTCAATAAACCGAAAACAAAACAACTGATCGAATATGCCTGGCCCATGCGGGTAACTTTTCACCGTGCTTTTGACCTGACACCCGACCCACTTGCTGCCATGGAAGATATCATCGAATGTGGAGCTGACCGAATCCTCACTTCCGGACAAAAAAACACCGCACCTGAAGGTAGTTCCCTGATCCGTGATTTAGTAAAAGGGGCAGACAAAAGAATCATCATCATGCCTGGAAGCGGAATTAATGAAACCAACATTTTAGATTTGAAGGCAAAAACCGGTGCCACCGAATTTCACATGACCGGAAAGACCTTAATCAACAGTCAGATGGAATACCGGAAAGAATTGGTTCAGATGGGAAGTTCGGAAGATATCTCCGCTTATAAACTGATGGTAAGCAGTGAGGAAAAAATCAGGAAAGTGGTTTCGTTGCTGAAATCATAAGCTCATTTCGTATTTATTTTACGTATCCAAAGCCACGTATTTAATGTTCAGGATTCTCCATCCGTTTCACCTTTTCCATCACCTGATCACTCAGCTCGTTTTTATAGGTTATTATTTTTTCACGAATGGAAGGATCTTGCACGGAGATGATCTGTGCAGCAAGCAATCCTGCATTTTTGGCTCCGTTAAGGGCTACGGTAGCTACCGGTACCCCTCCCGGCATTTGCAGGATCGACAGTACCGAATCCCAGCCGTCAATTGAGTTGGAGGACTTTACGGGGACGCCGATCACTGGCAGGGGGGAGATGGCAGCAACCATACCTGGCAGGTGAGCAGCTCCACCGGCTCCTGCGATCACCACTTCGATACCGCGTTGGTGGGCGGTTTCAGCAAATTCATAAAGTCTTTTGGGGGTTCGGTGGGCTGATACCACTGTTATCTCATGCGGGATATCAAATGATTCGAGGATTTTCGCTGCTTCACCCATCACCGGGAGGTCGGAATCGGAACCCATGATGATACTTACGATTGCTTTTGCCATGCTGTGATTTTTAATTGATTTTTAACGATATCGGCACGTTCAATGGCCCTTTCGATGGTTGTCCCCAGGATGGTTGCGTGGCCCATCTTCCGGTAGGGTTTGCTAATCTTTTTACCATATAAATGAAATTTTACCCCTTCGATTGCCATACATTCAGTGAGACCTTCATATTTCACATCGCCTTCGTAGCCGGGCTCTCCCAACAGGTTGATCATCACGGCGGGAAGTTTCAGGTGGGTGCTTCCCAACGAAAAATTGAAGATGGCCCGCAACTGTTGCTCAAATTGTGAGGTGATCACACTTTCGATGGTATGATGTCCACTATTGTGTGTGCGGGGTGCCGATTCATTCACCCAAATTTTTTCTTCTTTATCAAGGAACATTTCAACAGCCAACAACCCCTGGAGTTCAAAGGCTTCGATTACTTGTGTTGCAAGGGTGATCGCTTCCTGCTGCTTCTCACTATCAATTGAAGATGGGCAAATCAGTTTTTCAACAAGATTGGCTTCTTCATTAAAAACCATCTCTACAACCGGAAAACACCGTACTTCTCCACGCTGATTCCTGGCTGCAATTACGGAGATCTCTTTGGCGATCTGAATTTTTTCTTCGATTACCGAGGCACCCTTTAACAGGAGGTGCATATCCGCAGGCGATTTGATAACTGCAACACCACGGCCATCATATCCGCCTGTGCGAAGTTTTTGAACGAACGGAAAAGAAATTGTTCCATCCCCGATGGCTTCTTTAATCGAATCCTCACTTTCAAAGATTTGAAACCGGGCAGTTGGTATCCGGTTTTTTTGATAAAAATGTTTTTGCATCCCTTTATCCTGAATGATTTCCAGCGCACCGGGATCGGGATGAATACGAATTCCTTCCGCTTTCAGTTTTTTAACGGCTTCAATATTCACACTTTCAATTTCGAAGGTGAGCATGTCGACCTGTTTGCCGAAATTGTAAACATCCTCAAAACTGTGGGGATCACCTTTTACAAAACGGGTACATACATCGGATGCAGGACAATGATCTTCACGATCCAACACCAGGGTCTTTACGTCCCAGTTAGCTGCTGCGAGAACGAGCATTTTACCCAGTTGTCCACCGGCAATAATACCCAGCTTAAAGTCGGAAATAACGAGATTTTCCATTTTTATTGAATGCTATTTTTTACTTGACTGATATGGTTTTCTCAACAAACAGAAAAGGTAAATGTTTGCTCAGACCCGATCATTATTTCCGATTGATCCGTGATGTTGACAAACCCAAATAAAAGGATGTAGATAAAAAAAGGCAGCTAACAAAGCTGCCTTCATCGATACATTATTTAACGACTATTTTTCGGGTGAATATTTTATCACCAATGGTAAGTTTTACAAAATACACCCCTTCGCTCCAGGATGAACCATCCATCGTTAACGAATAATTTCCGTTGCTGTAATTCAGTTTTCCGGAATGGAATATTGATTCGCCGTGCGCATTAAAAACAGCAAGGGTAACCTCTGCAGGATGGTCGAGTTCAAAATTGATATAGGCAATATCTTGAACAGGATTGGGGAATAATTGAAAGTTATCCAGATCTGCGACATCGGATACACCGGTAAGACCGATCCCAAACTGAATTTGATCTTCATAACCAAATCCAAACCCTTCTGCAAAAATACTGGAACCATTGTAAGCGAGCTTATATTGGCCGTTTCCTGTTAAACCATCCCCTCCTTCATCATAGATAATAAATGAATAACAATCCATATCATCCAAAATAAACTGCTCAACCACAAATTGATTGGGGGTTGTGTAATTGCCACCTTCGTACAAAACCATGCCTTCACTGTTCAGCAATTCCCATGAAGTTTCCTGTGGATTTTCATCAAGTTTTAATGCAAGGCTCACCGGTGAAGTAACATTCATTGCCTGGTCAGCATTGATTGCCAGTATATTGTTCGATGGAAATTCATCTTCTTCACCATTGGGTGCTTCAGCTTCAACAGATATCACATTTGTTGGTTCGATGGTATAATTACTGATTTCCGGGAATTCAACAAAAGCGGTTTCCCCAAAGGCAAGATTGCCTGACCAGGTTGTTGTAGCAGCTTCGATATCATTTACGTAAATGGTAAATGAAAGATCGGTTAGGTTTGTCAAACCGTAATTGGCAATCAAAACGCTGGGTTTCATTGTATTGTTGCACAACGATCCAGGGGCAATCAACTCAAGAACAGCAGCATCAAACTGATTGGTTGTACCGAAATCAGTAAGTGGCCTCCTGATTGCCTGCTTTATGTCTTTAGTTTGAGAATCCTGCACAAAAAGAATCAATTCACAATTTTCTGTAACCCATGCAGGATCCATTTGAAAATTAATGGTTTTTTCGAGTACAACATTGTTGGAAAAATCGAGGGGAGTTCCATTTTGATTAGGTGCCATCAATCGTTCCACATGATTCAGTTCGGTTTGTCCCTGCCAGTTTTGAGCAATATCCGATTCGGTTACAACGGTGTGCAACACCAAATTGTTTGAACCAACCGGATCAACCATCTCTATGGTCACATTCATTTCGTAATCAATAAATCCTGAGTTACTCCCTTCCACATCAATTGTGAAGGATGAAGGTATGTTTTTTCTCAGGTTATATTTAGGAAGATAATTTCCATACATGCTGGTTGTATGATTGCCGCCGACTACCTGGTTGGCTCCACCGAACCAGGCTGTTGGGGTACCCTGCAAACCATAATACGAAAGACGCGACAGACCGTAGTTATTATCATAAGCATCGCCGGTATGGTAATCAATGATGGCCACATCATGGCCGTTTGCGATCAGGTCAGCTGCTCCAAGTGCAGCTCCCGGACAATAATATCACCATGTTCCGGTACCGATCTCAACCACTACCTGGTCGCGATCAACTTGCTGTGAATAGAGGCTGAAAGTGAAAAACAGCATCGCCAGCACAGGAAATATCTTCTTCATTGTATCAAATGTTAGAGGTGTTTACTTAACTAAAACAATCTTGCGAATGGTTTGTTTAGTGCCGGTTTCGAGGATAACGTAATATACTCCGGGTGAAAATTCTTCAAGATTGATTGTGAAAATTTTCTCACCGGGTGACTGCATCCCGTGTTCCGTTTCAAATAATTTTTCACCTGTAGGGTTGATCACAGAGTACTTCACCTCGCTATTTCGTAACAGGTTAAAGGAAAGATTGACTTCTTTTTCAACAGGAACCGGGTAAACATGTAGATCAGATGCAAAATCATTTTCACTGATACCGGTATAGTTAATGCTGAATTGTGCCTCATCTTTGACTCCAAACCCTGTTCCTTCGGCAAAAATAATGTTTCCACTATATCCCAGCTTATAGGAGCCACCTTCAGTTAATCCGTCGCCGCCTTCATCATATATATAAAATGTATAACAATCTTCATCCTCAACCTGAAATTGTTCGACCAGTATTTGTCCGGCCGTAGTATAATCACCACCTTCATACAGCACATTTCCCTGCGAATCTTTCACCTCCCATGAAGTTTCTTCCGGGTGGTTATCGAGTTTCAGAACCAATGAAACAGGTGAGGTAACAGAAGGAGCCTGTTCAATTTCAATGGTTCTGACATTGTTAGTCATATAATCATCATTTTGACCATTTGGGCTTGCTCCTGTAACTTCCAGGGTATTTACATCCATAACAGTAAATTCTGAACCGGTCATTTCGATGATATCTTTTTCGAGGAAACCAAGATTGCCTGTCCAGTTGTATGTTACCGGATCGCCGCCATTTATGGTGTAGGAAATATCAAGTGATGTGAGAGGAGCTTCACCATTGTTTCTGATGGTAATTACCGGCTCAATATAACCGTTGCAATAAGTTTGTGAAATATTGGAAACAGTCATGATGTCAGCATCAACATTGTAAGGCGGATCAAAAGGCTCATCTGAACTCATGGCCGCCTGCATCACTTCCTTGGTGTCGTTGTTCTGAACAAATCCTACAGCTGCAAGTTGATCCACATCATATACATTCGAATGTTCCCAGCTATATTCAAGGATTATATATTCACCTGCAGGAATCGCAGGAAGCACCAATCCTGTTTGATTTGGAAGCATTTTTTTCATAACATTGAAAAACTCTGTTTCACCATTCGAACCTGGAGGGCTCGAAAAAGTGATCTCTTTTTCAATAGCTGCAAGATGCATTTTAAGACCTGCAGGCATATCTTCAGTAGCTTCTATCATCACCCAGACCAAAAATTCATTTTCGTCAGCAGATAATGCATGATATATTGAGATATCGCAGGGTGAAGGAACTGCATAGCGATTATTAACTGTACTGATATTCCAACCATTGGGATGACCATTGTAAATGTTTCCATCCAAAACCGAATTAGGTACGGATGAAACACTGTAGTAGCTTGTACGGGCTGCATTTTCAACCGTATTATGATTGTACATAGGATCGTAACCCGGCCAGCTAGTGTGATACATAATGGCTGTGATTTTATCAGGGTTGGAAGCCAGCAAACTGTTAATTTGCGGATTATAAGTGGCACACGGTCCACAGGAAGCTTGCGTAAAGTGTTCGAGTAAAACCATTCGTTGCGATTGACTGAAACCAAAAACAATCAGCATTGAAAAAATGAGAGAAAGGTAAATTTGACGTTTCATAAAGTATCGGTTTTAAATATTATTGAAAAAATTAAATATTCTGCAAAGTTAACAATTAGACATAAACGGGAAATATATAGTTGTCATCATATATAATAAGTAAGACGTAATGAAGTTATTAACACTACAGGAATGTTATTTTTTAATAAATTTTTAACAAAAAATATTTTCCTGTACAACGTTCCCCGAAAATGGGGTGTCTGTTTTGCAATTAACAATGGATTGTTCATTGACTTTTTTGATTCTTCCTCAGGCAGGAAGTTAAAGAATAAGGAAACGATAAATCGTTTTCCGCAAGAGAGATATTCCGGGTTGTGCCGGGATATTTATTACTTTTCTTTTTGATCAATAGTTATTCTGAGATATATCAGAAATTGATCATCAACACTAAACAACAACCTGAAATAAAAAAGCCACCGATTGGGTGGCTTTTTTATTTTGTATCAGTAATAAATCAGATCGTTATTACAATCCGAATTCCTGTTTGATCTTATCTACGTAATCGAGTTTTTCCCAGGTAAACAATTCCACCTCTTTGGTGATCTTGCCTGAATAGGGCGAATCAAAACTTTTGGTTACAACCCTTGGTGTACGTCCCATATGTCCGTATGAAGCCGATTCGAAATAGATAGGATTCCGCAGCTTGAGCCTGTCTTCAATGGCAGCCGGACGCAGATCGAAAAGTTTTGATACTTTTTCTGCAATAACACCATCGCTCAGTTTCACTTTGGCAGTTCCGTAGGTTTCAACAAAAACCCCAACCGGTTGTGCCACACCAATAGCATACGAAAGCTGAACAAGTACTTCATCAGCAATTCCAGCAGCTACCATATTTTTGGCAATATGCCTTGAAGCATAGGCAGCCGAACGGTCAACCTTCGAAGGATCTTTACCTGAGAAAGCACCTCCACCATGGGCACCTTTTCCACCGTAGGTATCCACGATGATCTTACGGCCTGTAAGTCCGGTATCGCCGTGTGGTCCACCGATCACAAACTTACCGGTTGGGTTCACATGGAGGATATAGTCATCTTTGAAAAGTTTCTGAACCCGCTCAGGTAATTTTGAAATCGTGCGGGGGATCAGAATGTTCTTAACATCTGACTTGATCTTTGCCAGCATTTTTTCATCATCTGTATCAAATTCATCATGCTGGGTAGAAACCACAATGGTGTGAATTTTAACAGGCTGATTGTCATCGCCATATTCAATTGTAACCTGTGATTTAGAGTCGGGCCTGAGATAGGTCATCTCTTTTTCTTCGCGACGGATCGCTGCGAGTTCCTGCAAGAGGATATGTGCAATTTCGACAGCCAAAGGCATGTAATCGTCGGTTTCGCGGCATGCATACCCGAACATCATACCCTGGTCACCGGCTCCCTGATCGAGTTTGTTTTCGCGATCCACCCCGCGGTTGATATCGGGTGATTGCTCGTGAATGGCATTGAGAACTCCACATGAATCACCTTCGAAACGGTATTCACCCTTGGTATATCCAATGGTATTGATCACCCTCCGGGCAATTTCCGGAACATCGATATAAGCCTGTGATTTAACCTCACCGGCAACCACAACCTGTCCGGTTGTAACCAGTGTTTCACAAGCAACTTTTGAATCGGGGTCGAAGGCAAGAAATTCATCGACCATGGCATCCGAGATTTGGTCCGCTACCTTGTCCGGATGGCCTTCAGAAACGGATTCTGAAGTGAATAAATAACCCATAATTAATTTTTTTTAGTTTATATTAAGTTCGGCGGAATTTTGATTGGTTAGACGAGTATTGCTTTAGCATTTTTTCCCGTGGTTGCAATCAATCAAATCTTTCCACAAAATTCGTCGGCAAAAATACAGATTAAAATTTTCTGACCAAATATTTTTTATAGAAGGGCTGCTTTGGAGATTTAATAGATTGAGCTAAATTTAATAGATTGAACTGGAATTAATAGATTG
>JAGQVF010000073.1 GCA_020438135.1 Bacteroidales bacterium
CAATCAATTTTCAACAAATTTACACGACTGTGATTTTAGTTTTAAGCCTGAATTAGTATCCGGTTTGAATCGGGCTATAAACGGCGAAGTCAAATTAGGGAAAGGTTCAAAGAAATAAACTAACTTTGGAATTCAGTATCTGTCGGCTCAATTATCATGTACATGTTTCCAAAAAGATTTATTCTGCTTATTCTCCTGTATTGGTTTATGGGTCAGGGAGGTATAGTTGCACAGGATCAGATGATTGATAGTTTGCGAATACAGCTTTCCAAAACAAATGGTGAAGAAAAAATTAAAACATTGATTGGTCTATCCTATCATAACCTCAGGATTTCAACCGATACAAGCCTCCATTACGCGCAAAGCGCTTTCGAATATTCACAGGCTACACAAAATGAAAGGGGCATTGCCCGGGCTTTGTTGATGATCGGGAATGCATATAATGTAGAAGGGAAAAATTCGCTTGCCATAAAAAATCACAAAGAAGCACTGCAGATTTTTAATGCGTTACAGGATACTTTAGCCATGGGGATTACCCATAACAACCTCGGAATTGATTTTCATGATTTGGGGCAATATCAACAAGCCATCGATCATTACAAAGCGGCTATTAACATAGCGGAAAAGCGGTCGGATACCTATTCCATTTGCAATGCAACCAATAACATAGGTGTGATCTATGAAGATTGGGATAAACCGGAGCTTGCCCTTGAGTTTTATGGAAAGGCGCTACAACTGGCAAGAGATATGAATGATCATAGTTATATCGGTATCGCTTTGCAAAACATTGGTGTTGCAAATTCCAAAACCGGTAATTTTACAAAAGCGCTTGATTATTTTGACCAATCTCTTGAACTCAGTCAGCAAATCAATGATAATAAAGGGATCTGTAATACCCTGTTAAATAAAGCCGATGTATTTATTAAATTGAATGATACAACTTCGGCCATTGAGAGCCTTCAGAATGCTTTGCAATTGAGCGGACAAACCGGAAATCTTTTGAACGAGGCAAATGCCAGCCTGAAACTCGGGCTAATTTTTTTACAGAAAAACGAACTTATTCAGGCTGAAAAGCAATTGAAAAGTACCCTCTCCATCGCCAGAAAACTGGAAGATGTGAACCTGGAGCAGGAAGCTTATAACGCTTTGGCCGACTATTACCGTGAATCAGGAGATTTTGAGCGCGCTTTGAAGTATTATTCCGATTTCACACGGTTGAAGGATTCTGTATTCAATCGTGATAGCCGAAAAGAGTTGTCGGAGATGGAGACCCTGTATGAATTAGATAAAAAGGAAAATGAAATCGAAATTCAGAACCTCAGGATTGAGCGGCAGCAAGCCCAGTTTTATTATATTTTTTCAGGGATCGTTCTGTTGATAATCCTGGCATATTTGATCTTTAACCGCTACAAACTCAAACAAAAACAGGCCCGGTCGGAGTTGGAACGAAAAAATATCGAAATAGAACAACGTTTGCTCAGAACGCAGATGAACCCTCATTTTATTTTTAATTCGCTCAATTCGATCAATAGTTTTATCAGCGACAGGAAAACAGAAAATGCCCAGGCATTTCTAAGTAAGTTTGCCCGCCTGATGCGCTATATTCTTGAGAATTCAAGGAAAACGTTTGTCCCTGTTGAGGATGAGGTGAATACCCTCCGGCTGAATCTGGAATTGGAGCAACTGCGGTTCGATCATCGTTTCAACTTTGAAATTGATGTGGATGATAAGATCGACATGGAGTTTACTTACATTCCACCTATGCTGATACAGCCTTTTGTTGAAAATGCCATTCTACACGGGGTTTCTCGAATGGTAAAAGGTGGAGAAATTAACATTTCCATTCAGCAAAGTGGTGAACTGATGCACTGCAAAATTTCAGACAATGGAATAGGCAGGGAAAAGGCAATGGAGCGAAAACAGCAGACCGGGCCTGCAAAGCACCGATCAATGGGAATGGATGTTACAAGGGAAAGACTGGAAATCCTCAATGAAAAAACCCACGAAAAAGTACATTTTTCGATCACTGATTTGAAAGATAAGTCAGGCAATCCCACAGGCACCCGTGTCGATTTATTCATTCCTTTTGAATCCGAATAAGGGTTCAGGTTGGTTTCTAACCTTTCAATAATGTTGTATTTTTGCATACAAATCTGCCGGTAAATGTTCAATGCAATTATCATAGACGATGAAAGCAGTGCCAGGAATGCCCTGAAAAATTTGCTTTTTGCACATTGTTCAGCAATTCAGGTATTGGGTGAGGCATCAAATGTCAGGGAAGGTATTGCAGCAATCAAAGAGCATAACCCCGATCTTGTTTTCCTGGATGTGCAAATGCCCGACGGCACCGGTTTCGACCTGCTAAAACAATTGCCTAAGGTTACCTTTAAGGTGATCTTTGCCTCAGCTTATGATAAGTTTGCCATACAGGCATTTCGTTTCAGCGCACTCGATTACTTGCAAAAACCGATTGAAGCTGAAAGTTTGATCGAAGCATGTGCCAAACTGCAATCTGAAGATCCTATTTCGGAGCTCAGACAAAAATTGGATGTGCTGCTCACCAATCAAAACAACTTCGAAAAAATTGCCCTTCCCACACTCGACGGGATCATCTTTGTAAAAATCAAACAAATTTGCTGGTGCGAATCCGATAACAACTACACCAATTTTTACCTCAATGATGGTAAAAAGATCGTAGTAAGCAAAACACTCAAGGAATATGATGAAATGCTGACACCCTTCCGGTTTTTCAGGATTCACAAATCACATTTAATTAACCTTGCTTACCTCGCCCGCTACCGAAAAGGCGAAGGTGGATCGGTGGTAATGGAAGATGGCACCGAACTGGAAGTTTCGCGCCGCCGCAAAGAAGATTTTATGCAGGCATTGCAAAGGGGATGATCGGAGAAGTAGGGTTTAAGATCTGCGATTCAGCACTCTCAGCAATTTTACGCCATCATATTTCCGGATCAGGTATCTGTTGAAATTGGTATCCACATAAAGCGCCTAAACAACCTCTCCATTTAGAATAACGGTTTCTACTTTGTTGCTACCGTAATAGTAAGGTAAATATTCTACTGTCGGAATTTCTTTGGTAATGATCACATTTGCTTTCTTCCCAACCGTTATGGTGCCGAGTTCTTCACTCAACCCCATGGCATAAGCAGCATTTATTGTACAGGCATTGACAGCTTCTTCAGGGGTAAGCCGGTAGAGGATACTTGCCATAGAGAGGATCAGTTGCATGTTGCCGGAAGGAGAGGAGCCGGGGTTAAAGTCGGTAGCCATTGCGACAGGCAGTCCGGCATCGATCATCTTTCGGGCCGGTGCATAAGGCATGTTCAGGAAAAAAGCTGCTCCAGGTAAAATCGTCGGCATGGTATCGGAATTAAGTAAAGAAGCGATTTCTGCATCACCGGTGTATTCAAGATGATCAACCGACAACGCACCATATTTAACTCCCACCTGAATACCACCTGAAAAGTCGAGTTCATTGGCATGGATTTTTGGGATGAGACCGTATTTCAGGCCGGCCATCAAAATTCGTTCGGTATCTTCAACCGTGAAAAATCCTTTGTCGCAGAAAACGTCGATGTATTCCGCTAAACCTTCCGAAGCCACAACGGGTATCATTTCGTTGATTACGATGTCAACATATTCTTCCTGTTTGCCACGATATTCAGCCGGAATAGAATGAGCACCTAAAAATGTAGCCTTTATTGTAAGGGGTGAAAGTTCTTTCAGTTTCCGGATGGCATACAGCATTTTCAATTCCTGTTCCGTATCCAACCCGTAACCGCTTTTTATTTCTACTGCGCCGGTTCCGAAGATTTTAATTTCTTCCAATCTTTCAAGCGCACTGTCAACCAGTTCGGCAACGGTGGTTTGTTTCATTTTCTTCGCTGAGTTAAGAATACCACCGCCTCTTTTGGCAATCTCCTCATAACTCAGCCCTTTGATTTTGTCAACATATTCAATCTCACGGCTGGCCGGATAAACAAGGTGTGTATGAGAATCGCAAAAGGCCGGCAAAACCATTTTTCCGGTTGCATCAATGGTTTTATCGGGGCGCAGATTGGCATTTGACAAATCAGGCATCGTTCCGTAATTAGCTATTTTCCCGTCTTTCAAAAATAGCCATGCATTTTCCTTGCTCGGAAGTTTGCTCATCTCTTTCCCGCTCTTTTTTGTTTTGGGATTTTCTTCGGTGAGAACCAGCTTTTTTATATTCTCAATCAATAATGTCGGCATAGCATTTAATTTTACAGCGAAGGTAGGAATTCCTTAAAAATAAAGCAGATTTAGAATTTCTAAAAGTTTTCGTATATTTGAGCATTCAAGAGATGAATTACCAATATCTGGATTTAGAAAAGGTAAAAAATTGAATTATGACTAAAAGGAGCTATACTTCACTGTCGGAAGCGGTAAATGATCTTGTGAAAGAGGGCTATAAAGAAAATTTCAGGTCGGAAATTGATTTTATAAAAGCACTCCATTCAGGCCATACATATAAACCTGAAGATCTTGTTATTACCGAAATATTCAGGTTTGAGGGTATGACCAATCCGGCTGATTCAACGGAGCTGTTTGTTATTGAAACAAAGGATGGTGTAAGGGGAACAATGGTGGTTTCCTTCGGTGCCAAGCACTCTCAAAATGAAGATCTTATCCGCAGAATTGAAGTGAATCGAAATTCGTTTTAATTAAACTGTAAAACTATGGCATGGAAAATTGTACATCATGAAAAATTGGGAATGATTGAAACCATTATTGAAGGCAGATTGTCGAAAGAAGACATGGTTGAAGCTGCCAAAGCAACAATTAATGAGGGCATTAAACAAAATGTCAGTTCATTCCTGAGCAATGTCTCAAACCTGCACGAATCGGGTAATTTGCTCGATTTATATGAAGTTGTTAAATTGTACAAAACCCTTGGCGTGCAACCCAATTGGCGCAAAGCTGTATTAATCCCGAATAAATCTCAAATTGTTGAGAAAATGAAATTCTACGAATCGGTTTCTCAAACGCGGGGATTTAAAATAAAAGTTTTTAGTGATTATAACGAAGCTACTGACTGGCTTACTGTCAGTTCATATGTTTCAGGGAAACATCTTGTGAGTTAATCGAAAATTGGCCCTGAACTTTTCTTTCAGGTGGTTGTGTAAATGTTCAGCACAATAAACTGATCTGTGTTGTCCGCCGGTGCAACCGAAATTTACAGATAAATGATCGAAACCCCTCTGCAGATAATTTGCCACCGCCTGGTCAACAATTGAATAAACATGGGTTAGAAATACATCAACTTCTTTTTCTTTATCCAGGAAATCAATAACTTCCTGGTCTTTGCCGGTTTTTGATTTGTATTCCGGATATCTTCCCGGGTTTGGCAATGCCCTGCAGTCAAATACAAATCCTCCGCCATGTCCGCTTTTGTCTTTGGGAATTCCGTATTTTTTATAACTAAAACTGTTGATCTCTACCGTTAAGCCTTCCGGGAGATCGGATGTTGTTTCCTGTAGCATTTGTTGAAAACAGGTTGATAGTTCGGGTAAATTTACCGGTAGCTTACCATTACTTATCAACCAATCTAAATTATTCAGGGCAAAAGTTGTACTTTCTACAAAATGTGGTTTTTGCTCGAAAAAGCCTCGAAAACCATAAGCCCCCAATACCTGAAGCGTCCTTAAGAGGACAAAGCCATAATACCTGTTTTTAAAATCATTTTCATCAACAGGGATCTTTTTTCGTAGTTCCTGAAGGTAAAACGAAAGCATTTCCTTTCTAAAAGATTCGGGCAGGTCGGCTTTGGCCTGGAAAAGAATGGAAGCCACATCGTATTGTAAAGGACCTTTCCGGCCACCCTGGAAATCGATAAACCAGGGTTCACCATCTTTGATCAGAATATTTCTGGCTTGAAAATCGCGATACATAAAATACACCGAAGGTGATTCAAGAAGAAAATCCAGCAATACCTGAAAATCCGTTTCAAGGCTATGCTCATTAAAAAGGATATTCCTGGCCTTCAGATAATAATATTTAAAATAATTGAGATCCCATTGCATAGCCTGCCGGTCGAATTCGCCAACCGGATAACACTTTTCGAAATCGATACCATATGCTCCTTCAACCTGAAAGTTAACAAGCATTTCCAGGGACTTTTTATAGAGTGATTTAATGGGTTCTGAAAGGTTTTTCCTGTCGGGTTCCTGCATCAGCAAACCAAAGAGCGACAAGTCTCCGAGGTCGTTTTGTAAATAGGTTTTATCTTTTCTCGAATAAACCAAAACCTCCGGTACCGGCAATCCTTTATCAACAAAATGACCGCTGAAATAAACGAATGCATCATTTTCGCCGGAATCTTCTCCAACTACGCCTATATGTGAAGTATTCCCGTGAAAAACTCTAAAATACTTCCGGTTTGAACCTGATCCGGCAAGCATTTCAATTTTTTCCGGATCACGTTGAAAATGCTTGTAGTACAATGTTTTAATTTTTACCTGGTCATTCACGGTTAGTTGTTTTAAAAGTTTCCCACAAATGTAAGAAATCAGATGTATGAAAAAAAAACAGTAATTTAGAATTATTCCTTATTAACCGGACTGATCAATATTTCGGGTAGCTTACTCATTTTTATTTCAGGAATTACCTAATTTTGTTTCCTGTTCAATTTCAAAAAAAAAATATATCATGTCTAAATCCCCAACAGATATTCTCAAGGAAGCGATATTGCTTGAAAAAAGAGGCAAGGCTTTTTATTCAAATGTGGCCGAACAATCGAAAAGTCAGGCAGCAAAAAAAATCTTTACCATGATGGCCGAGGAAGAAGATGAACATATCAAATTTTTATCCCGGCAATTTAAAGCATATGCACAAGATAAAAAGTTTGTTAAACCTGACGAACATATCGAGGATCCGAATGAAGAAACAGTAGTTAGAATTCTGTCTGAAGACATCAAAAAAGAAATTTCTGCAGCCAGTTTTGAGGCAGCTGCCATTTCTGCCGCGATGGATTTTGAGACGAGGGCGGTGAAAATTTATTCTGAAAGAGCTGAAGAAGCGACCGACCCGATGGAAAAAGAAACCTATAAAATGCTTGCCGAATGGGAAAGCGGTCATCATAAACTGCTTCACCGGCTGAATGAAGATTTAAAAGAACAGGTCTGGAACGACAATAACTTCTGGCCTTTCTAAACCTATCGCATATCGATTACATCCACCCCCGGGAATTCTGATTTGTCGAACGTAAACGATGAATCGGGAACTTCAACATTGGGGGTGAATTTTTTTATGACATACGAATAGGTGCTTCCGTTTTTGTCGTAAATGGTGATCTCGTGCAACTGATCTTTTTCTTTATCGATGATCAGCCTGACTTTGGAATAACTTTTCCCTTCGATAGGTGTCAGATCAATGATATTAACCGTAGTTCCGTATAAAAAATCTTCTTTGATAAATTTCGAACGATAATCTTTGTTGTAGGAGGAGAGAAGTTTTTCAGGTGTTATGGTTTCTTCAGATTCTTCAACAGCGTTAATTTGAACTTCTTCAGCGTCTTCGATATAGGTCCAAACGGTTTCTCCGTCGCATATCACTGTTTGGCCGGCAATATTCAGCCGGTATTTATCTCCCATGATCAGCAGAGATCCATCGGTTCTTTCATCAATACCTGCTTCGAGGTTTTCCATCTTGTAGGCAAATTCAACCGAAATGGTTTTATACGCTTCGGTTTTTGCAGTGAGGCGATCCAGCATTTCATTTGATTTTTTATCGCCTTTTTCTTCCTGACTGAAGCCGGTAATGACAGCACCCATCAGGATTATTGCTATGATCAATCGTATCATGTGTGTAAGTTTTTTTCTTTTATACAGACCGCAGAAAAATCAGCGGCTAAAATTTTTCATTAAGATCTTTCAAATATTGTTCCAGAGCTACTTCATTGGCCACTTTTACTTCGCGGGCTTTGCTCCCTTCGAAGGGCCCGACGATTCCGGCGGCTTCAAGCTGATCGATAATCCGGCCTGCCCGGTTATATCCAAGTTTCAGTTTCCGCTGCAGGAGAGATGTTGAGCCTTGTTGTGTTTGAACAATGATTTTTGCAGCATCTTCAAACAGTTCATCCCGTTCGTTCGGGTCGTATTCCGCAACACCTTCGCTTTCTTCGTCCTGATAGTCGGGAAGGTGAAATGCATCGGGATAAGCCCGCT
The DNA here is from genome assembly GCA_020438135.1 of Bacteroidales bacterium. GTDB lineage: Bacteria > Bacteroidota > Bacteroidia > Bacteroidales > JAADJA01 > JAADJA01. The sequence goes on from JAGQVF010000073.1 coordinate 8,205, forward strand.
GAGAACCTATAAAATCTGTTATCCTGTCAATTTCCGGTGTATCCACAAAAGCACATTGCAAACGGAGCAGATCGCTTCCGGTTGAAAGCAGCATGTCGCCGCGGCCGATTAATTGGTCAGCACCGCTATTGTCGAGGATGGTACGGGAATCGATTTTTGAAATAACCCTGAAAGCCACACGTGCCGGGAAGTTTGCTTTGATGGAACCTGTAATGATATTCACGGACGGGCGCTGGGTAGCAATGATCAGATGAATTCCAACAGCTCTTGCTAACTGGGCAAGTCTTGTGATGGGTACTTCGATCTCTTTGCCTGCTGTCATGATCAGGTCGGCAAACTCATCGATAACCAACACGATATATGGTAAAAACCGATGGCCATGAAGTGGATTCAGTTTCCTGTTTTTGAATTTTACATTGTATTCCCTGATATTTCTTACCTGTGCATCTTTGAGCAGTTCGTAGCGGTTATCCATTTCGATGCTCAATGAATTTAGTGTTCGCACTACTTTGCGTGTGTCGGTTATAATTGCCTCTTCAGAATCAGGAAGTTTAGCAAGAAAATGACGTTCAATTTTTGAATAAAGTGTGAGTTCGACTTTCTTAGGATCAACCATCACGAATTTAAGTTCTGAGGGATGCTTTTTATAGAGCAAAGAGGTGATGATGGCATTTAAACCAACCGACTTTCCCTGCCCTGTTGCACCGGCCATCAGGATGTGAGGCATCTTGGTCAGATCCGCAATAAAACTTTCGTTTGAAATGGTTTTACCCATACCGAAAGGAAGTTCATGTTTGCCATCCTGAAATTTGTCTGAAGCCAAAACCGACTTCATTGAAACGATATCAGGATTCTGATTCGGAACTTCGATACCGATGGTTCCCTTTCCGGGAATGGGGGCAATAATTCGGATTCCCAAAGCAGCCAGACTTAATGCAATATCGTCTTCAAGGTTTTTGATTTTTGAAATTCGTATGCCCGGTGCCGGAATAATCTCATACAAAGTAACGGTAGGGCCGATGGTAGCTTTAATCTTCTTGATCTGAATAGAATAATTATTCAGTGTTTCAACTATCCGGTTTTTATTTCGTTCGAGTTCATCTTTCTGAACAGTTATTTCATCTTTGCCATAGTTTTCGAGCAATTCGAGTTTCGGAAACCGGTACCCCGGCAAGTCTGCCCAGGGATCATACGGTTCATCAATGGTATGGTGTTCCTTTTGTTCTGTATCTTCCTTTTCGTCCACCCCGAATTCCGTATTGTCTTTTTCAGAAGGTGTTTCGATGGTCATCTCTACATCTTCTGAAGATTCACCGGATTCATCATCTTTGTCTTCCAGGCCCGTATCGAGTACAATACTTTGCTCGGGTCGCATTGTCTGATCCGGGTTATCTTCAGATGAATCATATGTCTCAACGTCGTCTTCATCATCAACGGCATATTCAACAGTATTATAAATATCTTCTTTTTGATTTTTTGACTTAGAGAGGTCTGATTCAGTCCCTTTTTTTTTAAATGTAAACAAACTGCTGAGGAAGTCGAAGGAAAAATTGTAGGATATGATAAGGTAACTGAGCATGATGAAAAGGAGCAATAATCCGGTTCCCAGTTTGCCAAGGTAGCGCGATAACCAGTCAGAATAATATGAACCAAATTCGCCGCCCAATACCACCAGGGTGTCGTGATTTCCCCAAAGGAAACCAAATGCCAGGCTAAACCACAAAAGAGCCAACACCGATAAACGGGTTGTTTTCCATAAGGGGAGAATAGACTTTTTAAACAGCAGCCTAAACCCAAAAACAAAAGCCAGCAACGCGAATACGTATGATGCAATGCCAAACCAGCGTTCAATAAAGAGTTTGGAAATAGACCGACCAACCGTTCCAACCCAGTTTCTTGCCTGATCGCCCGGTTTAAGATAATCGTCGGCCTGCCAGGTAAAGAAGTAAGAAGTAAAGGCAAAAGCAAGAATTACAGATACCAGGATCAGGAATAATCCGAATACCTTATGAAACTTGGGATTTCTTAAAAATGCCCCGACAGAAGTGAAGAAATTTCTGAAGGAATTATTTTTTCCTGAAGTGTTTCTTTTTGTCTTTTTAGTATTGCCTTTGCGCGATGCGGCCATAAATTATCTTGTAATTTCGTGCAAAATTAACAAATTGGTATTCGAAATTTACAATAAAAAGGAGACTATACTCACAGGTGGTTGTCAATAAGTATAAAAAAACCCACCGTTAAATGTGGGTTTCTTATTTCAGCTATTTCTTTGAGGAATCAGAATCCGCCTCCAAACATGTTGTTGAACTGATCCTGCGACATTTCCTGGTATCCCTCGGGAATTTCAAAAACATCGTCTGATACCTTTTTCTTTTCTACGCTGATGGCATGAAAACTCATTTTCATTTGGTTTTCTTCCATAGCGAATTCAAGCATCACCCCGGGGATTTCATGATAATAGGGATTGTTGGCATTCAACATTCCCGAACCGAGCTCGTCGGTATAATACACAGTAAATTCGTGTTTCCCGTTGTCGACCTTAACCGTTGCCTCGTGGCAGGTGTAACCGGCAATATCCTTTGTGTTTCCCGTTTTGGTTACTTCGATCGGCGGTGCGTCATTCATCTCTTTTTCAATTTCATCCGGGGTCATCGGGATGGCATATTTTTGCCCCATCATATCAAACAATCCGATACCGCTATTTTTATCTGCATCAAAAATAGTAACCTGTGTTCCCATGCCCAGGTTGAGCTCAGTGCGCGATTTGTTTCCTTTGATCATCACCTTCATGGTTTTTGGCATCATGGCGAGCATTTGCTCATCCATTTTGTCCGATTCATAGGAAATGTTATAGATGATAACTCCATTAAAGTCTTTCGGCCCTGCTGCAAAAGTTTTTATAGAAACCAGCAGCACGAGAGATACAAGTGCAATTGTTCTGATAAGTTTCATATTGTTTTAAATTTAGTTTTCGAGAATTACAATTTTTTCAATTTTATCTCCGGCTTCGATAGCATCAATCACATCAAGGTTTTCTACTACCTTTCCAAACACCGTATGATTTCGGTCGAGATGAGCAGTGTTATGCCTGTTATGGCAAATGAAGAACTGCGACCCGCCTGTATTCCGACCTGCATGGGCCATCGATAAAACACCTCGGTCGTGGTATTGGTTGTCACCATCAAGTTCACAATTGATAGTGTATCCCGGGCCTCCGGATCCGTCGCCACGTGGGCAACCGCCCTGCACTACAAAGTCAGGAATTACACGGTGGAAAGTTAGTCCATTATAAAATCCTTCTTTGCTGAGCTTAACAAAATTAGCAACTGTTTTGGGCGCATCTTTATCGAAAAATGACACCGTCATTGTTCCTTTTTCAGTATGAATTTCTGCTTTCATTCTTATTTTACTAAAGTGAATATTTTCCGGCAAAAATAGTATTTCTCAAGGGAAGCCCGACCAAAATCAATGAATAACCCTGAAAAGCTTATTCCAGCGTATCTTACCGTTAAACAATGGTTTATCAGGATCAAGCGAAAGCCACACGAACGAAGCTTTACCCACTACATGGTCTTCCGGAACATAGCCCCAGAATCTTGAGTCGGCCGAGTTATGACGGTTATCGCCCATCATCCAGTAATAATCCATTTCAAATGTATAGGAATCTGCCTGCTCACCGTCGATGTAAATTTTTTCACCTTTCACTTCCAGTTGATGATCTTCATATACATCGATCAGTCTTCTGTAAAGAGGTAAGTTTTCTGTAGTGAGGTTTATGGTCTTTCCTTTTTCGGGTATGTAAATGGGGCCATAATTGTCGACATTCCATGGATAAGCCGGATCGAACGGAAAAAGGTATTCGGTCCATTCGCCCGGAGGATCAACTGATTTTTCAACACTTGCTACCGTTGGCAGTTTTTTTAACGCTTCGGCGGCTTCACTGGTCATAGGGAGTTCGTGATTCGGATCACTTTTCCAGATATCATAATCTTCAGCAGAAATGTCGAGTTCATCACGATATTTTTGATTTATCCCTTTGGGTGCATAAACTTCATATTTAAATTGTCCGTTTGGCGGGAAAGGTAACAATTCACCATTGATGTAAACATCCTGGTTAATGATCTGCAGGGTATCTCCGGGTATGCCAATGCAGCGTTTGATGTAGTTTTCACGTTTATCTACCGGCCGGTAATGAATATTTCCGAAACGCCGTTTATTCCGCCATACATTCTCACGGCCAAACTCTTTAACCAACCGGTAATAGCTCACATTACTCTGAAAAGCAGTGGAAACGGTATCACCTTCAGGGTAGTTAAATACCACTACATCGTTGTTTTTAATTTTTTCAAGTCCGGCAAACCGGTAATAATCTAATTTAATCCACTCAACAAAAGATTTCCGGTCTTTCGAAAGGGGCATTGTGTGATGAACAAATGGAAAGGAAAGTGGAGTATTGGGAACTTTAGGTCCGTATGCAATTTTACTCACAAACAGAAAATCACCTCTTAACAACGACTTTTCCATGGAAGAAGTCGGTATGGTATAAGCTTCAATCAGGAATGTACGAATAATTGTTGCGGCAATCACTGCAAATATTATAGCATCGACCCATTCGCGAACCCAGGTTTTTTTGATTTTCTTGCGTTTATCAGCCGGGATGTACTTTTCATCTGCCGATAATCCGAGATAGGGTAAATACACAAACGGCACCAATACACCAAGTCCCTGTTCCCACAGTGCATGTTTACCAAAACATTTCACAAGCTCAACGATCATGAGCATGACCATAAAAACATTGATAAAGGGAATGATCAGAAAAATATACCACCACAAAGGTTTATTTATGATCTGCAGCCAAAGGTAAAGATTATAAAAAGGGATCAGGGTTTTCCAACCTGCTATTCCGGCTTTTTCAAATATGGGCCAGGCAAACAAAGCCACGATGGTGAACGAAACCGGCAAAAAAAAGATTAATCCAAGCATATTAAGAGTTTTAGCAGGTGCAAAAATCCTTTTAGTTTTTCAGAAAACAAAGATAAATGTTATAATTTTTGTTAAACGAACGCCTGAAAATCAGTTGTGATAAGGCATTCATGTGTTAAAATTGGTTAACAAAATAAATCTTCAACTACACGATTTTGCATTTTGTTCCGAACTATTCTATGGTTATTTCATAGATAACACCTTCCATATCGTTGGCCGGAAAGGGGACATCTTCCTGTTTAAAAGGTGACTTTGGCCACCAATGCGAAAAATGGTATTCCTGGGTGAATATGATCTTCATCTGGTTATTTGGAACGCTGGTGTAATTTTCATTCAAATATCCAATCAGGCGTAACTGATCCCGTTCCGGACCAATGCGCCACAGGATTTCACGTGGTTTCCATTCAATTTGAAAATAGTAATAATCGGTCTTAAACAATTCATCATCCTTTTCAGGAACCTTTTGAGTTACTGCATTGTAGTATTCATCCCAGCGTTGTGCAATAAATTGTTTATCATCATATTCGATGTAATGAACTCCGACCCCAAAATCAGAAGGTTGTGGACAAGCCATATCCCAATTGGTGCAGGTGACCATAATTTTGTCAATATTTGAAGCAGGTTCATCTCTCTTGGTCCCATCCGGATAGTAATTTGGCCAGGTTTCTGCAGCCTTTACTATTTCAAAGTCGATTTCGGTATAGCTGATCTGTGGAACCCTGGGGGCCTCCCTGGGTGCACCATAATAAGGCATATATCCCTGATCGTTGCAGATTCGGCGCCCGTTCCATTTTTCAAGACTTTCAGTGATCAACCAGAAAGCATCTGTAATACCATTCCACACAAGGCCTTCTGTTAACAACTCTGTGAATTTCACTTTAACTGTAATTTTTCCATAGGTGAATCCATGGCGAGTGATTACTCCTGCATTTACTTTAGCCGGATTTTCCAGTGTGCAGCCTGGATTAGAAATGCGCAAACAGTTTTCTGTTGTGTCGACCTTTATATTTTTCCCGGGTGCTTTGGTGTTCTCAAAAATAATCGGAATTCTTTCGCTTTTGGGTATTTGTGCATTTTTTTCATATTCCTCAAGCGTATATCCTTTGCCAAAAAAATCAGCAACAACCGGAACATTATAAACCGAATCTTCCTGGGACCGGTAGTTTTCATAAAGCTGGAAACTGGCTTCGTTAAAAAGATTTTCGGAGTTGTTAAGCAGGCTGTTGTAATATGAAGTGTCAAAAGGCTTTTTATAAATGTTGCTTGAGGGTATCCAAACTCCTGCCGTCATCGGTACCTTATTAATGAGGTGTAATAAATTGCCCGTTTTTGCAAAAGAAATATCCTTTATCTGTGATCCTTCACCATGCCTGAAATAATAAAATGGATTCACGAAAATACTGTCTTTTTTACGATCGATATGTTGAATGTATTCCGGTATTTCGTGAAGCGATGAAGCGGGCAAGATAACCACCATAAACTGGTACTTGCCCGCCCTTGGATTCCTTTTCCACCTGTTGTTTGAATTGCCTTTTTTATGATCCATTTCTATCATATACTGGGCATCCATTAACAACTGGGTTTCCGTATCAATTCCATTGTTCCGGGCTTTCTCAACGATCATTTCAAACCATTCTTTATTTTTTTTGATGGATTCTGCCCGTTTTCTAATTTGCTCTTTTGGGATCTTTGGCATAAATCGCTGTGTACTCCCAAAATACTGCTCTTCATTCCTGGGATTTCCCATGATCCGGAGTCGATCGCTGATGTCGGTCTTCTCGCCGGGCTGCAGTACCTTAGTCGGTTTAAAGCCGGTAGAATCTGTTTCATAACTACCATAAAAGTTTTCTTCGCAAAGTGGATTATAGCTGCCGTCCTGCAGTATTTCTTCAAACTTATAACTTTCATTCTGGTAGTACAATTTATAGAAGTACTTTTGAGCCTTCCCGGATTTATTGGTTATGTTGAAATTAAATTCAAAAAATCCTGATGGCGTTTGATTTGCAGAGGGGATAATAAATCCCGTCTGAAAGGTGTTTTCATAATCCAGATAAATCACATCCTTTTTATAATTACTCAAAATCATTACTTCATAATCCAGAGGGTCTTCAGCCTTAAAGTTTACAAAGGCCGATGAGTTTTTCTCATCCTGAGCCTCGTTTGAACCGGAATTTTGGCCAGGATTCCCGTTGCAGGCGGCTAATAAAATAGCAAGGGTAAGGAATGGAATAATCGGGGAAATGCGTCGTAAAACCATATGATTTTTGGATGTTCTAAATGAAAACTTGTTTTTGAATCAGAAAGCAAATGTAATATAAAAACACAATTCCGGGCAATGTCATCATTACCCGGAACAGTGTATCTCCTTGTAGAATTCAGGTTATTTACTTAACCACAATTTTTCTCATTAATTCCTGTTTGCCGGTTGAAAGCACAAGATAATAAATGCCTTTTTCCGCATGTGGCATTACAATGGTCTTTTCGAAGGCGTTGTTTAAACCGATATCGTTTTCTTTACTGATCAATGTACCGTCGCTACTATATAGTTTATAGCTTATAACCAAAGGCTTTACAGTAGAAATCTGAAGGTTAAAAACCCCTTGATTCGGATTGGGATAAATATCCAATTTTTGAATTCCGTCAATTTCACCAATTCCCGAACACTCTTCAAAACTGATCACAATTTCGTCGGAGGCAGTGCAGCCATTAAAGCCTGTGGCCATAACACCAATCAATTGAGAACCTATTCCAATGCCTGCGGAGTCAACCGTGATGAATGAGGTTGTCTGATTTCCCGGACTCCATAAAAATTCCTGAATATCAGGATCGGTGAGGTCGAGTAAAATAGCCTGATCGGGACAAAGCGTTGTATCCGGTCCAAGGTTGATGACCGGTGCCGGTAAAACATTGATCTCCTGGTAAAGGGTATCAGTACAAAGGTTTTCATCGGTGTAGGTGAACCCGATGATGTGAGTACCCTGTCCGGCAATTTCAGGATCGAACATGCCGTTTTCCACTGCTGTGCCAAAATAGGTGCCTGCTGAAGGAGTACCTGTGGTAAGCACCAGCGGATCAGAAAACTGACAAATATCGTCCAGGGGATCGAAACTCATTGCCGGTCCCACAAAAATATAATCGGTTTTAGTGATTTCATCGAAGCCGGTTGCATTCACTGCATAAAGAGTCACATCATAAGTTCCTGGAATAGCATAACTTATCCCTGTTGGATTTTGCTCCGTAGATGAAGCTGGAGAACCTCCCTCAAAGGTCCAGAACCACTGTGTGGGGAAATTGAGGGTTGCATCAGTAAAATCGACCGAAGAACCATAGCACAATTCCGTTTCCGATACTGCAAAATCTACTACTGGCATAGGCAAATCGACGGGAATCAGTGTGGCTTCCCTGTGATGTACCGGAGTGCCATTGGGTCCGGTTCCTGTCACAGTTATCTGATATTCACCCGTTGGTACATCATCTGCAACAACAACTACAGGAATTGAATCGGGATAGGTTGTAAGCATATTGCCTTCAGGAAATGAAATGATAAAATCACCTGAAGAAGGTGGATCTATCGATGCAGTAAATATTACGGTATCATTGTATAACTTTACATCCGGAACAATTGCCCAGATCGTATCCTGGTATGCTATCTCCAGTTCAGATGGATAAACACGCATGGCGAAATCCGGGAGATAGCCTACATAACTGCCAAAAGACCCGTTCCTGAAGTCGGTCCACACTGCCATCGCCACTTTCGGATTTGAGACGATGCCATTGTAATCACCCTGGTATCGGGGATTGCCTGAAGCGCCGCATGTAGTACAGTTAATCTTCATCTTTTCGTTAGAAACTGCCACATTCGGATAAAAGGTTTCACCTCCATCATCGGAATAGGTGCCGTATATCATGGCGCTGTCGCTGGTAGGTGTGTCTCTTGTATCCATCCATTGTACATATAAATTACCGGTTTTGTAGTCGCACCACATGGCAGGGGCGAACTGATGATTGTTGGCCGTACTTTCATCGTCATTAACTTTAATATCGGATGACCATGTTGAGCCTCCGTTATCGGAATAACGACACCAGATATCCGGTTTGTTTCCATTTCCCGGAGGGTCGTTTGAAGCATAGATAAGATATAATCTGCCCCTGTGAGGCCCATAACTGTTGTCAGCTCCGATGAAAGGATAGGGGCGGGTTCTCATATTTTCGACAGAATGACGACCGTTGCTGTTAATGCCAACATAACCGGCAAAATATTGGGATGACATCTGCTGGAAAGAGGATCCTCCATCCTGCGAACGATAAAAGGTATAATTCGATGCAAAGGAGTTCCCTCCATTGGTTACCACGTAAACCGAACCACCTTGAATATCTCCGTTCGGGCCTACACAAACCATCATCCCCGGTAAGGATTGGGTGTTGAAAGTAGCTGTGTTGGTCCAACTGGTTCCCTGGTTGGTCGATCGGGCAAAATTACCACCCCCATTGCTGGTCATCACGGTATACACATTATTTGAATAAGGACCACCCGTTTGGTCGGCGGCCATCCAGTTTTTATCAACACCGTTTATGGCTGTTACAGCAGGTGTAAATGTTTGCCCGTTGTTCTGTGATACTGCCACTTTACAACCGAGGATGGAAGATGAACCATACATGTTTTCATAATAAAGATTCCCGAGGCTATCATAGGCAACGATCACATCACCCCGGATAACTGTTCCCCAGCTAACGGTTGAATTCGACCAGTCGTGGCCATTGTTGGTCCGGTGACTGTTGTCGATATTAAATACACTGAAAAATTCGGTAGGGACATTTGGATTTACAGCAATGTGACATTCTGCAAAATCAACTCCCAGAAAATAATTGTCGTAATCATTTACGGTAACCACCGTTGAAGGCACTTTTGAAAACGATTTAGTTTGGTCAAGATACCATTGAGGAATTTGATCCAAATTGGGATCGTCTTCATATACCTGCGCTTTTATGCTTGAATTGATAGCAAGAAAGAGCAGCAATGTAAAGGTTATTATCGTGGAGATTTTAACAGCAGGTAAATTGTTTGTCATGATATAAATTTTAAGTTATCCGGAATTTAACCTGGTAAAAATAGTGCTTTTTGGGGTTGGCCATACCTGAAAATGAGGCTGATTTCCGGTTAAAATAGTTAAATGTCTTATATGCAATTATTTCGGCCGAAAAGTTACCCGGTAAAGGGTATGAAAATTTTAAGCTATTATTTAATGTAAAATTTTGCCGTATTCAAAGGTTCATTATTTTGAAAGATACGTGCAAAATAGAGTCCCTCATTGAGGTCTTCAATTTCGAACCTGATAAGATCTGAATTATTAAGTGCCTCTTTTTTAACTACTTTTCCAAGCAAATCTGTAATTTGAATTTCATAATTACCGGTAAATTCTACTTCAATATGCACAAACTGATCTGCCGGAACCGGATAGATTTTTAAACCGGGTTTCCTGCTTTGAAAAATACCTGTGATACCTCCTTCATATCGTAAGAGGGCACCGTCGCGGCCCACTGCAATTCCGAGGGAACCATCCAGGAAATCAATATCTTCCAGTCTCAGAGAAGTCACCGGTGAATGAGCCAGCCAGGTATTTCCACCGTCTTCAGTGTATACGATGGCGCCATCATGTCCTACTGCAACACCCTGTGTTGATGAATAAAAATGAAGTGCATCAAGCGACTCGGTTGTGCCGGTCTGAATGGCATTCCAGGAATTTCCGCCATCCGTTGTTTTGTAGATCATCCCATTATCACCTGTCACAAACCCATTGATTTCATCTGTAAAAAAAACATCGGAAAGTTCCTGACCCGCAGAAAGGATTGTTTCAGTCCAGGTGTTACCCTGGTTTTCAGTGATAAGCACTGAACCGCTTTCACTGCATGCAATCACTTTTTGATCCGTAACAGCAAACAAACCTTCAAACAAATGGAATGAATTGGTGTTGAGGTCGGTCCATGTAGAGCCTCCGTTCGTTGTTAATCCGATATATCCAAGTTCACCGGCAACAAACCCTACCATTTCTCCGGCAAAACTCAGCTCATTTAATTCACCGTTAAAACCACCGGCAACGGTTGTCCAGGTTTCGCCTCCGTCCGTCGATTTGAGTATGCTTTCTTCGGCTGCGATGTAACCGATGTTTGCATCAACAAACACAATGCTGTTAAAATCATCATCCACACCTGCAAAAGCCTGTATCCAGGAAATCCCCTGGTCGGTCGATTTCAGTATCATTCCGTCTTTACCTACCGCGATGGCTTCATTTTGGTTGATAACAGCTACACCATTGAGCCTTTCGGTTGTTCCTGAATTAACCGGCACCCACTGCGCTTGTGTTGTTATAAAGAAAAACAAAATCAGGATAGAGATAAAAGTATATGTTTTCATTTCGTCGATTTTTATAAATTGATTATTGCAAATAAAATGGAGAGATGTTGTTCAAACAAACAATTTCGGTTCAACCGGTAAATTTGATGGTTGAAAGGGAAAATCAGGCTTCTGATTTTAATGAATCTATCAAATGAAAAGATAAAATTTAAAATGCTAATCCGCTATGATATCATTAAACAAAATTTCT
>JAGQVF010000074.1:0-2352 GCA_020438135.1 Bacteroidales bacterium
GCCGTATCTTTCGGATAGATCAACACCCTGAACCGTGCAGCTTTTTGATTAAACCCTGCAAGAGCGGATTCATCAAAAAAAGGATACACCGGATCAACTGATATGTCGGTTACTTCTCCCAGACCGGCCGTTTGTGGAAACGGATAGAGCAAAAACGAGTGAACCGTGTCGTTTGTATTGTTTCGGAACATATACAAGCCATTCAGTTCGAACAATTCGGATTGGATGGAAAAATCGAGTTTTTCCCGGTAAAACTGAAAAGGTTGCGCAACTGCGGGGTATGAAATCCAAACAAAAACAGAAAAGACCAGATACTTCATTCAGTTATTAAAGATTATCGGATGACCACTTTGGATGTGAAAACCCGGCTTTCGGTTTCTACTTTGATCAGGTACATGCCTTTGGGAAATTTTTGTGAATCAAGAATGAATCTATCATCGCCGGTTGTTGCATTGATTTGTTCGAACAGTTCACCCTGTGCATTATACATTTTTAATATACACTCATTTCCGGAGATATTATCCGGTAAGCGCACAAAGAAATTTCCTTTTGCAGGATTGGGATAAACCCGGAGTTTTGATCCTGATCTGTTATCTTCAATTCCGGTGCTGATCATGTAGCAGGTTTCATAGTCAGGATTCATGTAAATCAATTGTTGGTTTTCAGATTTGCACATCATCCATGTCCAGCCACCGACAAAACCCGCGGTTCCGCTTTGCAAAATACCCCGGTTACTACCGATCCCTTCGATCCAGCACTCCTTGGTATAACCCATGTTTGGATAGGAAAAATAAATATGCTTTCTGTCCTCTCCGTTAATTTCTTTAAATACAATTGAATCTACTGCCATAGGTTGAAAATCGAAGATAAAATTGATTGTATCACCCACAGATAAATCAAAATCATAAATTTTGCTTTCCGGATAATTGTTGATTCCTATATACCAAGCTTCCTGGTTCTCTTCTCTCATGCCTCCCCAGTATTGCCAACTTACCGGAAATTCTTCTTCAGACTTAAATACTTTTTTATAAGCCTTGTTATCGATTACGGTATCTCCTGAAATTTTATATGACATGGACCAGTAAATGGTATCCCAGGGGAGGGATATGCCGTCGTAAATCACCTGCAGCACATTCCACTCATTGTTTTCTTCTACCAGTGGAAAATATTCCTGGCTGTAGGCAAAAACGCCTACCAGCATAAAAGCGAGAAAAGTGATTTTTTTCATGGTGAGATTTTTATTTATTGCACGATCATTTTTTTGCTTCCGTAGGTTTCTCCGTCAAGGACCAGGTTGTAAATATAAATCCCCGGTTTTGCATCTGTTCTGTTCCATGTGATTTCCTGCTGCCTGCGATTGATGTCGATCCTGTCGATCTGTTTCCCTGTCATATCATAGATTGAAAGGTAACCAGCCGTGAATTGTTGTTGAGGTGGGATGTTAACCGAAAATGAAGTAAACCCATACATGGGATTGGGGTAATTGAAGTATTCCGGAATGGCGACAAAAGTGGTATCAAGATAGATATTTATTAGTGAAATCTCATCAGGATAAATGGTATCCTGAAAGGTATAAAGGGAGTTTCCGTTATGCCTAACGCTGATGTAATGGTAAATTTTACATAAAAGGTCGTTACATAAAAAGTGTCCGGTTTCATCTGAGTAAACATCCCAGATCTGCAAACCTTCTATTGGTTGATTATTGATATCATATATCCAACCTTCGAGAGCACCGGTTGAGTTAACATTCCAGGCATTTGATCCCAATGTTGGTATGTTTTCAATTCCGATGCCAGCGCCATAATAATATCCGCTTTCAGGGTCATAAAATCCAAGCAGGGCGATGGACTGCCCTGGTTGAGGGGCAACCACCTCTGCAAAGGGCTGATTACCATAGGTAAAATTGTCATAGGTCATGGGCCCGACCAACATAATATTATCCCCATTTGGGTCAAAAGTAAATGTGCCTACGAAATCAGAATTGTCCAGCACCATTTCCTGGTTAAAAACAATGTCAATTCCTTCCGCGAATTCCACGGTGCTTGAATTGCTGATGAGTTCAAATTCATCCAGGTTGGATAAATCCCACATTTCCCAGAAAAAATCCTGGAAGTAGAGTTCTATGGTTATTTCATTGCCATCCAGATAAACTTCGGTAAGAACCGGGGGAACTATGATGGGATTAGATAACGAAATTTTGGCAACCATGCCAATGAGCAGGAGTAGAATTGATTTCTTCATGATCTCTTGTTTTTAAGTTGTGTTAAAATAGACAAGCAAATGTAACAATTCGTTCGGTGAAAGTGAAAAAAATCTACTGTATTAATGATATATCCCATTCTTTATCAATGT
>JAGQVF010000074.1:2447-5571 GCA_020438135.1 Bacteroidales bacterium
GGCATTGGATTGCCCAACGTAAAAGCCCATTGTGCAATGGCATTCAACCCGATGTTCGATTCCAGGGCCGAGGTGACCCACCAGCCGGTTCCCTGTTTTTCTGCCAGGTCGATCCATTCTTCTGAAGCAGAAAAACCTCCCAGCAAACTTGGTTTGAGTATGATAAATTGAGGCTCGATGGTTTTTATCAGGTTTTCTTTTTCAAGGTAATCATGTATACCAATCAACTCTTCATCCAAAGCGATAGGCAAAGGAGTGGTTTTGCAAAGTGAAGCCATTTTTTCCCATTGTCCCTGCCGGATCGGTTGTTCGATGCTATGTAAATGTAATTCCGACAAACGTTTGAGCTTTTCCAATGCTTCTTCCGGTGAAAAGGCTCCGTTGGCATCTACCCTGATCTCGATATCACCTTGTGAAAATTCTTTGCGGATCAAACGTATCAGCTCCAGTTCTTTTTCAAAATCGATGGCCCCGATTTTTATTTTAATACATGAAAAACCGGCTGCAATTTTCTCCTTCAGCTGCTTTTTCATAAAATCAAAATCTCCCATCCACACCAGTCCGTTAATCGGTATTCCAGCATTTTTTTGTGTAAAATCAGAAGGAAATAAGATTCTACTGCCTCCGTTGCCAAAATCCATTTCAGCGATTTCAAGTCCGAAACGGATGGCAGGGTATTTAGCAAGTAATTTCCTGTCAGGCACCTGGCCCGCGTTGAGATCCAGAATGATTTTGCCAAGCGTACTTTCAAATTCCGGCCGATCATCGATACTCAGTCCGGGCAGAAGGCTGCATTCGCCTATGCCGGTATTTTTAGTATCAGGTGATTTAATAATGAAATAGGATGTTTTTTCATGAAGAACACCCCTTGAAGTACCGGCAGAAAAGTAAAACTTTAGTATGTGTTTTTTATAGTGATAACTTGCCATTGCAAAATTTCAGGAAACAAACATTTATTTCGAAGGTATAAAGCTACACAACTTTAAAGATTAATTATCAATTATCCGGCAACAAAATACCTAAATTTGCCGATTATTGATATCCACAATTAACGAAATTTTACGATTGACATATGAGCGTAAAACAATGGATAAGAAAAATGGCGCGCAGTTATGGTTATGACATTGTGCACTACCATCCCGCAACAGATGATGAACTAAGGAAGAAAAAACTCCTCGAAAGTTATCAAATCAATACCGTACTTGATGTAGGAGCAAATGTCGGCAGATATGGTGTGGAACTGCGATCTATGGGATTCGAAGGAGATATCATTTCATTTGAACCATTAAGTGAAGCATTTGAAGAACTGAAACGAAAATCTGCTACTGACGAACATTGGAAGGCTGTAAATTTTGCACTTGGAGATAAAAATGAAACAGCTGAAATCAACATAGCCAATAATTCTTTGAGCAGTAGCATTCAGGAGATGTTGCCTTCTCATCTGAAATCGGCTCCTGAATCCGAATATATCGGAAAAGAGGAAATTGAGGTAAAAAAGCTTGATACCATCTTTGAGGAGTTTTGCTCCAAACATGACAATATTCTTTTAAAGATCGATACACAGGGTTTTGAAAAAAATGTGATTGAAGGGGCAGAGGATTCTCTTGAAGCCATTGATACTGTTCAGCTTGAAATGTCGCTAACTCCTCTGTATAAAAATGAGACATTATTTACCGACATGATAAAGATCCTGAATAGCAGAGGCTATAGTCTGGTTCACCTCGAACATGTATTTTCCGACATAAAAACAGGTCGGCTTTTACAGGTTGATGGCATGTTTCATCGATTTCCTAAGAAATAGTTTGGGGCTGTATTATAAGATCAATCCTATTCCAAAGGCAATTGTAAACAGTAAGCTGGTAATAGCCAGCTTCCGGAGATAGGGATCAAGCTCTTCCGGTACCTGGTTGTTGAATACAACTGCAACATTGATCCAAAGCATAGGAAGGGTGAGCAGAAACAACATTTGAAACGGCGAATGGTAGTTGATCAGCATATATGCCAGGCCGGTGACGACCGAACCCAGCAAAAGGAAAAAATGATACCAACGGGCTTTCTCAAAACCCATTTGTACCACCAACGTGTTTTTACCTGATATTTTATCGCTCACCCGGTCGCGCATATTGTTGAGGTTAAGCACGCCGGCACTGAGAAATCCCATGGCCGAAGCCGGTAAAAGAAGTTCCCATTTCAATTGATGCGTATTGAGGTAATAGGTTCCGATGACCCCTGTCAATCCAAAAAAAACAAATACGAAAAGATCACCAAAACCGGAATAACCGTATGGATTTTCACCAATCGTATATTTTACTGCTGCGGCAATTGCACCACATCCAACCACCAGGAAAGATAGAACAATCCAGAAAGGAATGCCACGGGTACCTTCATAAATCAGCCACAACCCTGAGATCAACGAGAGTGTGATAAACAGGATCACCACTTTTTTCATCGCCTTTGGCGTAACTTCACCACTCTGAACGGCACGCACAGGGCCTACCCGTTCGGTATTGTCTACTCCATGTTTTGAATCGCCGTAATCGTTGGCCAGGTTGCTAAGTATTTGCAGAAACAATGTGGTGGCAGCCGCCAGGATTGAAACTTTCCAATTGATCATCCCATCATAATACGCAATAAAGCAACCCAATGCCACACTGGAGAGTGCAAGAGGCAGGGTCCGCAAACGAAAGGCATGTATCCAGGGTTTAAGATTCACGAGGCTGATTTTTACTGCAAATTACGGAAATTTCGGGTATTTTTTGAAATCGGGATCGCGTTTTTCGAGGAAGGCATTTTTACCCTCCTGGGCTTCATCGGTCAGGTAATAGAGCAGGGTGGCATTGCCTGCGAGTTCCTGGATACCGGCCTGTCCGTCGAGTTCGGCATTCAATCCCATCTTGATCATGCGCAGGGCCATCGGGCTGCGCTTCATCATGATCTGGCACCATTCCACCGTGGCATCTTCAAGCTGGTCGAAAGGAACGACTTTATTCACCATGCCCATCCGCTCGGCTTCGGCAGCGCTGTATTGCAAATTCAGGAACCAGATCTCACGCGCCTTTTTTTGACCTACATGGCGTGCCAGGTAGGACGAACCGAATCCGGCATCAAAACTGCCCACTTTCGG
>JAGQVF010000075.1 GCA_020438135.1 Bacteroidales bacterium
CGGGTCATACCACCCTCGATGATAAGATTTACAGGAAAGGAATGACCGATCTCATTCATGATATCGAAAAAAGTATATCACAATTCGAACAAACAAAAAGCAGGGAAAAAATCGAGGAACTTAAAGCGATGAAAATTGCAGCTGAGGCTTTGATCCATTTTGCTCTTCGCCATGCTGAAAAGCTTGAGGAATTGGTAAAATCGGAACAAGATACTGAAAAGCGAAACGAATTGCGGGAGATGGCCGCTATTTGCAGAAAAGTTCCGGCCCATGCTCCGGACACCTTCCATGAAGCATTACAGCATTATTGGTTTATTCACGTGGGTGTTATCACGGAAGTAAATCCATGGGATTCATTCAACCCCGGCCGTCTCGATCAGCATTTATATCCGTTTTATAAAAAGGAACTGGCTGCAGGCACCTTAACCAGGGAGAAAGCCAAAGAGCTTTTGCAGTGTTTCTGGATCAAGTTTAACAACCACCCGGCTCCGCCCAAGATCGGGGTAACAGCCAAAGAAAGCAATACATACACCGATTTCGCATTGATCAATCTTGGCGGAGTTAAAACTGACGGTTCGGATGCCGTGAATGAGCTCACCTACCTTGTCCTCGACGTGATTGAAGAAATGCGGTTGTTGCAACCGGGTACCATGGTGCAGGTGAGTAAAAAAAATCCGGATTCGTTTATCAGGAGATTTCTGCAAATTATTAAAACAGGATTCGGTCAGCCTTCGGTATTTAATACTGATGCCATGATCCAGGAAATGCTAAGGGCCGGAAAATCGATCGAAGATGCAAGGGACGGTGGTGCCAGCGGGTGTGTTGAAACCGGCGCGTTCGGGAAAGAAGCTTATATTCTCACCGGTTATTTCAACATTCCGAAGGTGCTTGAAATTACATTACACAATGGCATAGATCCACGCTCTGGTAAACAGATAGGGATCAAAACCGGTGATGTTCTCCAATTTTCCAAGTTCGAAGAAATAATGGAGGCTTTTGAAAACCAGATAAATTATTTTCTTGATATCAAAATGAAAGGGAATATGATCATCGGGAAAATTTATGCTGACAACCTGCCGGTTCCATTTCTTTCGAACCTGATCGATGACTGTATAAAAACCGGGAAAGATTACCATGAAGGTGGAGCGAGGTACAACACAAGCTACATTCAGGGAGTCGGAATGGGAAGTATCAGCGACGAGTTAGCGGCGATCAAATATCATGTTTTCGATAAAAAAACCATCACCATGAATGGGATGCTTGAAGCCATGGCATCGGATTTTGCAAACTATGAAGAATTCAGAAAACTATTGATCGATGTGACTCCCAAGTACGGCAACGACGACGATTATGCTGACGATCTGACACGCCGGGTATTTGAGATTTATTTTTCAGCCATCGATGGAAAACCTGCTCCCCGAAACGGAGTTCATCGGGTAAACCTGCTGCCGACCACCTGTCATGTTTATTTCGGAAGTGTTACCGGTGCCATGCCCGATGGCCGCCTGGCCGGAACGCCTCTCTCCGAAGGCATATCACCGGTCCAGGGTGCTGACCAAAACGGTCCGACAGCAGTGATCAAATCAGCCTCGAAAATCGATCATATACGAACCGGCGGAACCCTTCTCAACCAAAAATTTACGCCAGGTTTTCTGGAAGATCCGAAAGGAATCGAAGCCTTACTGCATCTTATACGTGGATATTTCAGGCTTGATGGCCATCATATTCAATTTAACGTTGTGAAAGCTGATACACTGCGTAAAGCCAAACTTGAACCCGAAAAATACCGTGATCTGATAGTGAGAGTGGCAGGTTATAGCGATTATTTTATAAACCTGACCGATGCCCTGCAGGACGAGATCATCAGGAGAACCGAACACATTGGAAACTAAGAACAAAAGCCGGTAGTACGTAGAGAAAGAATCAATAGTATGGATGGTAGTAAAGAAGTTTGACTTACCGGCTTTTGTATGTTTTTATAGGTTTTCATTCAAATATTGAAACAACAATATATAATCAGATTCCGATTTTAACCTGATCTTGTTTTTTTTCAGGTAGCTTTTTAAGCCAGTGAATTCTTTGCCAAACTCTACAACTGCACTTTTCCTTTTTTGAGGCACTGCAAAGGGTTTATCATTCCCCGACAGGTAAAAAAGCTTTTTATCGAGATAAAAATTCTTTTCCGGCTTACCACCGGTTTCACTTTCAATCATGGTGTATTTGATTCGTCTACAGCAAAGAAGTTTATATTGTCCGTCAACGAGCAATTCAAGATAAGCCGGATGGGTTTCGTTATGCACCTGATCAGCAAACATAAAATCACGATCACCCATTTTAACTCTGTAAACATCTTCAGGATTACCAATTGCCATGGTATCCAATCCATCCGTATATTCCATCTGGCAGGTATATAAATTATACCTTAGAAACAAATTGTCGATTTCTGTGCCTTGTTTTAAAATTATTTTTCCGGGCAGCCACTCCTTATCGAGATACATATCAGTAACTTCTCCCATTTTCCACACATTATTGTAATTAAATGAAGAACCTGTGATCATTGGGTTGCTTGATTGCCCTCCGGAACCGACCTTGTCAATTCCGGAATTTTTAATTGAAGGAGGACTTGATTGTGCCAAAGTGATGAGCATTACTGAAACAAAGATCAGAGTCATCGTGGGTTTGAATAGTGTTGTCATGGTATAAATTTTTGATTTTTAGAGCCCTGAATTTACGCATTTTACAACTAAAAGTCAAGTATTTAGAAAGATATTTTAAGCCATTCGGGCTTTGCGTTTTTATGTAATTTGGCTGCGAAAACAGCTCCTGTTGTTTATGGCAGTTTTATGGATGAATAAAAAAAATAGGTTTACATACAGATGAAAAACAAGTCTACCATTTTGGGTGCAATTTCAGTAATTGCAGCATCCATACTCTGGGGCCTCGACGGGGTGGTCCTCACTCCCAGACTTTATAACCTGGATGTGGTGTTTGTTGTATTTATGCTGCATATGATACCATTTGTGCTGATGAATATTTTTCTGCCGGGCGAATACCGGACCCTTAAAAAATTCACTGTAACCGACCTTGTTTATTTTTTGTTGGTGGCTATTACCGGTGGATTTCTGGGCACTTATGCCATTGTTAAAGCATTGTTCCTTGTAAATTTTCAGCAACTATCAGTAGTGGTTTTGCTGCAAAAATTACAACCTGTTTTCGCTATTATCCTGGCGTCTATCCTATTGAAAGAACGAATAAGAAAAAGATTCATCATATGGGCTTCACTCGCGATTTTGGCAAGCTATTTTCTCGTGTTCGGCGCCGAGGCCCCAACCATTGATTCACAAATTAATATCGGACTGGCTTCGCTGTATGCTTTGCTTGCTGCTTTTTCTTTCGGCAGTTCGACTGTCTTCAGTAAAAAAATTCTTACAAAATACAGTTTCTCCACTGCTACTTTTTACCGGTATGGCTTAACTGCTATAATCTTATTTTTTGTCGTTCTTTCAACGGGCAAACTTCAGCACGGATTTTCTGACATTTCTCCCACCAATTGGCTGTTTTTTTTCATTATTGGAATTACAACAGGATCGGGGGCTATATTCCTTTATTATTTTGGTTTGGTCAGGATACGGGCCATTGTTTCTGCCATTTGTGAGCTTTTCTTCCCCCTTTCGGCCATCTTTTTCGATTATGTTATCAATCACCGGATCATCAGTCCGGTGCAGTGGGTAGCTGCAGCAATTATGATTTTTGCAATTTTCAGGATCAGCCACAAATAAAACGTGATGTTGAATCTGCTTGCACAACGTTAACCAAAATTTATTAATCCCTGCACGCAGCAATTATTTACTCCACTTAAATGGTGTTCATATTATCGAAAAAATTATTTTTATTTATTCCAAATAATAATAAAAAATATTTTACTTTTATCGCTTGATTGAATAGTTTGAAATCGTGCACACCCTTTATAAACCACGTAAAACAAATTAGTTACATATGTGTTTTACTGAAAGAGGGACAATGAAAAATCAGACACATGAAACAATCGCAGAAGGAAACTTTAGAAAACGTTAAACAAATTTTCACCGATTACCTCGAATCAAGAGGTCACCGAAAAACTCCCGAGAGGTTTACCATCCTGAATGAAATTTACAGCACGGAAGGCCATTTCGATATTGAAACCCTGTATATAAAAATGAAAAACAATAAATACAGGGTAAGCCGGGCTACACTTTACAATACCATCGAGTTACTTCTGGATTGCAGTCTTGTTACCAAACATCAGTTCAGAAATAATTGCGCTCAATTCGAAAAGTCGTATCGTTTTAAAGAACATGATCATTTCATCAATCTGGATAGCGGAGAAGTGATGGAGTTTACAGATGAACGTGTAACTGCCATTAAAGAAGCCGTGGAAAGGGAACTTGGGGTAAAAATATCGCACCACTCACTTACGTTTTATGGCCACCGGAATAAGGAAGTTTTAGTAAAATAATCAGTTTGTTTATTACTTCCTGATTTCTTTTTCCTGCCTACTTTCCATTTTACTTTATATTTACAGGGTAATTAATACCTTTGAGACATATTTGTAAAACTGTTTGAGTTTTACAGATTACAGTTCGGTTTTTAATCGGCTCAACTAATTAACACGGGTAATAAATTTATTGGTTATCAAAAAACTAACATGAAAGTTGACGTACTATTGGGCCTTCAATGGGGCGACGAAGGCAAAGGGAAAATTGTGGACGTTCTCACACCCGAATATAAAATTATTGCACGTTTCCAGGGAGGCCCCAATGCAGGCCATACCATCGAATTCGATAACAAGAAATTTATTCTTCATACCATTCCTTCCGGGATATTTAATCCCGATACCGTCAATGTTGTTGGGAATGGTGTTATCATCGATCCACTCATCTTAAACAAAGAGATTGAAAACCTGCGGAGCAATCATATCCAGGTAACGAATAACCTTAGGATATCCAGAAAAGCACACCTTATCCTTCCCACACATCGATTGCTTGACGCGGCCTACGAATCACACAAGGGCAAAGGTAAAATCGGATCCACGCTAAAAGGTATCGGACCTACCTATACTGATAAAGCTGCCCGAAACGGAATAAGGATTGGTGACATCTTCAGATCTGATTTTAAAGAGAAGTTGCAGACTATAAAGGATCAACACCTGAAGCTGATATCGCTTTACAACTTCGATATTGATTCGTGCCGGTTCGAAAACCTGTCATTCGGAGATTATGAAAAACAATGGTTGAAATCGTTGGAGCAGTTTAACGAACTTGACATTATCGACAGTGAATATTTCATCAATGAGCAATTGAAAGCGAATCATTCCATTTTGGCGGAAGGCGCACAGGGAACCATGCTCGACATTGACTTCGGAACCTATCCTTTTGTTACTTCATCCAATACTGTTACAGCCGGTGTTTGCACCGGCCTGGGAATTGCACCCAATAAAATCGGTGAAGTATATGGCATTTTTAAAGCTTATTGCACCCGTGTTGGAAGCGGTCCATTCCCTACTGAACTGGAAAACGAAGAAGGTCAAAAACTTCGTGACGAAGGCGGCGAGTACGGGTCAACAACCGGACGCCCAAGACGATGCGGCTGGATCGACCTTGTGGCACTTAAATATGCAATTATGCTGAATGGCGTTACCAAACTTATCATGACAAAAGCAGATGTGCTCAACTCATTCAACGAAATTAAAGCAGCCACAGCTTACCGCCATCACAACAATACCATCGAATATATTCCATTCGATGCATCATATGAGCAACCCGAACCTGTTTACGAAGCTATTAAAGGCTGGAATACTTCCCTCGAAAATATTTCGGGAAGAAACAATTTACCGGAGGCATTATCAGCTTACATCAATTACCTTGAAAAACAAACAGGTGTTCCCGTTTTTATGGTATCAACAGGCCCCGACAGGAAGCAAATCATTGAGCTTTAGGGCTTAGTAAAATCATCCAGACTGTTTAATAAAATGTATAACTTTAAGCTTCTTTGAAAGTATAAATATTTCATTCAGGAGTTAAAGAAAAAATCAATAATAATACATTAACACTATGAGAATTTTCACATTACTTGCACTGTTCATCGTAGCTTGTTCATCACTGAATTTCGCCCAGGAAGAATCAGAAAACTTTGTACCTGAAGAGGTTCAAAAAAAGTTTTCAAGAAAGTTCCCACGATCCGAAAATGTTGCCTGGAATAAAGTAGAGAACAATTACAAAGCCGACTTTTTTTTCGATGGAAGAGGAACATATGCTGAATTCAGCCCTGATGGTGAGTGGGTTATGACCATAACTGACCTTGATGTGAAGGCGCTCTACCCCCCTATTCAGAATTACCTGGATGAAAATTTCAAAAAAGATAAAATCATCCTGGCTGAGAAAGCCGAAAAAGCTGACCGTCAGGACTACTATTATGTTCAGCTTTTACGAAAAGATGAAGAAACCAAAGAAGAATATGTAGCGGAACTGTTTTTCGATAAAACCGGCCGCATTGAGCAGGTGAAGCTTCCTGAAGGCGTTAATGAAATGACCATAGTCGGAATAGACGATCCCAATTCAGAAATCCCGGAGGATGTGATCGACTCATGGCAAAAACGCTTTCCAAGAGCTGAAGAGATCGACTGGACTACCAAACCAAATCCGAGCGACTCCATCGACCTGGATTTCATAGCCACCTTTGTATACCGTGATCAGCCCAACATAGCCGAATTTTTACCCAATGGCGACTGGGTTGAAACACGTACTGAATATGATCCCAAAGATCTCTATGGCCCCATTGTTTCCTATCTTGATGAACATCATAAAGGCGATGAGATAATTATTGCAGAGAAAGTAACACGAAAAGATCGTAACGATTATTATTACGTGAAGCTGATCAGGGATGAAAAAGGACAGACAGAACCTTATGAGTTCGAATTATTTTTCAGCAAATCGGGTCAAATAGAAAAAGTGATCCGGCCGGAAATTCTCGTTAATCAATACCTGCTAACTGTTGACGTGCCTGATGATGTTGCGCGGAAATTTAAGGGCAGATTTGCAAGTGCTGAAGAGGTTACCTGGGAAACATCAAAAGGGAACTGGATTGCAAGTTTTATATATCGTGATTTAAAAACCACTGCAACTTTCTCTGATTCTGCTGATTGGGTACAAACCGTTCAGGTACTTGATCTGAAAGATATGTACAATCCGATTCAGCGCGACCTTGATGAAAACCATGGGGATTATAAAGTGATCTATGCTGAAAAAGTAACTCGCAAAGACCGTAATAACTATTATTATCTTGAACTTACCGGCAAGAAGAAAAATGTGAGTCCACAAGAAAAGGTTCTATATTACGACCGCACCGGAAGACCTAAAGATGATATCCCGGAAAGATAAAGCTATCGTTTGAGTTCTTTCGCCGGATCCCAGAAATATTTCTGCAAATCGACAACCTGGTCTGCTTTTACTTCAATCCCTTCATTTTCAAGCAGTTGCTGCATCAACTCCGATGAACCAAAATGATGCTTACCCGTTAGAACACCATTTCTGTTGAGCACCCGGTGTGCCGGAACAGGCATCGGACTGTTGTGCGACGCATTCATGGCCCAACCGACCATCCGGGCTGACCCTTTACTGCCAAGAAAAGCAGCAATGGCCCCATAGGAAGTTACTCTGCCATGTGGTATTTGTCTAACCACATCATAAACACGCTTAAAGAAACTGTTGTTTTCGGATTCCTTTACCCGATCATTACCAACCATTTTGGCTTTCAGATAGTTTATCGGCATACCCACTTCAAGAAATTTTTTTTCGTAAAAAGTGGTGAAACTTTTTGCTTCACCCTGCCATTGCGATTGATACAGATCAGTTGTTTGAAAAAGCACTTCAAATCCCAACTCTGACAGGACGCCTGCAGAATATTCGAAAAAAGGCCGGTTGTCGGTCTTGATGTGTAATAAACCTCCGGATTGCATCAGTTCCCGGTACATTTTTAAGAACCTCGGCGAAGTTAGTCGTTTACGGACTTGTTTTGGTCTGGGTTGTGGGTCAGGAAAGGTGATCCAGATCTCATTGATTTCATCAACATCAAAACAGTATGAAATCAATTCAACCCTGGTTCTAAGAAATGCAACATTATCCATTTTGTTATCAACTGCTGCTTTGGCACCTTTCCACATCCGGGCTCCCTTTATATCGACTCCAATGAAGTTTTTTCCCGGATATTTTTCAGCCAATCCTACAGTATATTCACCCTTTCCACAACCCAACTCAACAATCAGGTCATGGTCATTTCCAAAAAAATCCCTTTTCCATTTACCCTTGAGAGCAAAACCTTTTTGCAATTCCGGGTAATCGGGCTGAAAAAAATTCGGGAACCGCAGGTTCTCAGCAAAATGTTGTAATTTCATTTTATGCCCCATCCTGTCAGAGATTTGGCCGCAAAAATATTCAATTTACGAAATTCTCCGAAATAATAAAACGCTATATTTGAACTATACAATAATATGCTCCCTGATGAAAAAACAACTTATACTATTCATTTTGCTGCTTTTCTCATTTTCAGTTTTCAGCCAGGAAATCCCTTTTGCTGCAGAACCCGATTGGGAATCAGCGGCTGACGGACAGATTGCCACCGGCCTGGGCCTGGCCGACATCAATGGAGACGGATGGAAAGACCTTGTAGTTTCCAATGGCAACGACATCGAACTACAACGGGTGTCGGTTTATTATAATATAGGGGACGGCAGCTTTCCGGATTATCCTGATTGGGAATCGGCCGACATCGATTATCATGGACACCTGGCAGTGGGAGATATCGATAAAGACGGTTGGATAGATGTTGCAGTTTCGGTATATATCGGGCATGGAGGCTTTCTGGATCCGGGTAAGGTAAAGGTATATTATAATACCGGTGGAGAACTGGAAAGTTTTCCCTCATTCGAATCCGCTTCCTACCACACTTTTGCATGTGCCCTGGGAGATGCAGACGGCGACGGAGATCTCGATCTGGCTACTACAGGCGGTGAAATATACAACAGCATCTACGACGTTGGAAGGTTATACATCAACCGTAATGGCAGGTTTAATTCAGAAGCTGACTGGACAAGCAGCCCAGCCTTTGGTTCCATAGATGTCGATTTTGCAGATGTAGATTTGAATGGTTATCTCGATCTTGTTTTTACCAGTGAGGAAACACCGGATTACATTTTCCTGGCAGATGATTCAGGTGTAATCGGAACCAATCCTTCATGGCAAAATGCAGAAACCGACAATTTTAACAATTCACTCGATTTCGGATTTTTGGGCACATCAGGTTATCCAGCCGTGGTAACCACAGGAAACAGTCAGTTAGGTGGTGAAGGTGAAGTGCGCATGTATAATTTCGCTTCAGGAGTGCCAACCAGCAGTGTTGCCGACTGGACTTCGGAAGCAATCGGCTATGGTTCAGGGATCCTTGTGGCCGACATAAACCTCGATGGCATTAACGACCTGGTGTATAGCGGTTGGTCGTTACCGATTTTTATTGCCCTCGGAGACGAGGCGGGTTTCGAGCTTACGCCCTCCTATACCAGCGAAACCTCATCTGTGGTGGAAGCCATACAAATGGCCGATCTGAACAGGGATGGTGTTTCTGAATATCCATTCCAAAAAATTTTTGAAACTGGCAGCAATTCGGTTGTTTACCTTGATCATCAATTAATTGAAAACATCCTTTGGGTTTCAATAAATGGGTTTCCGGTTAGCCCGGCTTTTTATTCTTTCGTACCGAATAAAAATTATATCACGTTTAAAGATCCACTGATGCCGGGTGATGTATTAACCGTGCTTTATGAATACAGCGAAAAACCTGAAATTGTGATCACAAACTGGGATAGCCAAAAAGGAAATTATATTTTTTACAATCAGGGTTCAACCCAGGTAACTGCACCGGTCAGTATGGTAAAAGGCATCATACAGAATATCAGGCCTAATCCGGCTGAGAATATCATATTAGTTGAGCTTTACGCACCGATAAAAGAGCAGTTTGAAGTGTCGATACGGGATGTAACCGGCAAGGTGATTTTTACAAAGGTTTATCGAAACCCAAAGCTAACATCCAGCAGTATAGATATTTCCTCATTTTCGGATGGAACCTATTTCCTGGAAATCAAAACTGCAAAGCATGCCGATCGAAAAAAGTTTGTCATTTTGTAAGAAAACAAATCCCGGGAAATTCAGTTATTCCCGGGATTTAATTTTATTATGCTGTCAACTTCAGATGTCTGATACCAATTTATAACTTATGGTTTTTTGTGTTCTTCATGCTTTTTATCATGACCATGCATAGCATCACCCATTTCCATCGGGTTAACATCTGTGTTCCAGGTTTCCACTTTGATTTTGAGTGAGCCGTCCTTTTGCCTTTCCCACACAGTTACATATTTACCATGATCATCCATGGGATTGTCCATTCCAGGAATTTCCATCGACACATTGTATTTGCCAATTTCGATGGCATAATCGCCTGCCGGGATCACCTCAACAACATCAAATTTCATCGATAACATTTTGAAACCTGCTTCATGGTTTTTACGCTCACGTTCAATCATTTTATCCTTGCCATGAATCATTTTTTCATAGCTTGGCATGTGATATACATCGTCAACGTACATCGAGGCCAGAAAATCGTGATTTTCTTCTTCCATTGCCTTGATCATTTTATCATTCAGTTTCTGAATTTCTGCCGTCAGTTTTGCAGCATCTCCTTTTTGCGCCTGAACAACAAAAGAACAAAGGGAAAAAGCCAAAAGGAGGAAAACAATGTTTTTATAACTCTTTTTCATTGTGTTTAATTTATTGGTTAGTGCAATAAAGTTACAACGCAAATCACCAGCAATACATCAGAACACAATTTTTAACAATAAAATAACTTTTAGTATCCCATTTAGCTCCTGTCGTTTCTGTCGGTTTTTCCGTTGTCATAACGACCTTCCACCGCTATAATTTGTCCGTTTTCACGTAAAAACTTCAATCTGAAATAGTCAATTTCATCAAACTTAAAAAGATCCTTTTTCATGGGTATCATTTTCATTTTCGGCCGGTCTTCGCGCTGGTAATAGAGCTGCCCGTCTTCATAGGTAATACTTCGAGGACCGAACATTCCCTGATATTCCATCATCTTATCTGCATCCAGATAAAATCCCTCACGTGCAGCTTCAAGCCCTTCGAGCGTCCATGCCACTTCACTTTTTAATTCATCGAGTGTTTCGTTTTCAAGTCGCTTTTCAAGTGCCATCTGATAGGCCACATCCATAGCTTCTTCCCTGCTTACCTTCACATCAGGTTCCACACCAGTTCCTTCCCAGTTGGAGTTGGTTATGGGATTTATTGCTCTTCCAAAGGGAACAGAAACTGCAAAATTATCATTGATAATATGCCTTTCCACGGGATGTGCCCCACCGCCTGTGGTCTCGCCTACCAGCGTTGCACGCTCGAGATTTTTTAAATTATATGAAAACTCCTCTGCACCTGAAAATGTGTAATTGCTCGTTAAGATATAGAGATCAGTATTCACAAGCTTTTTACCCGGAACAAAGGGCAATGTCCAGAATTGGGTTGTACGGTTGCCATCCCGGATATAAAACGAATTGAGATGTTCGGAATCTTCAAAAAAATATGAGGTTATCAATTGGATCATCGAAGGATTTCCGCCCCCATTATCCCTCAAATCGATGATAAGGGCATCTGTATGGGCCAGGAACCCGAGAGCGGCTATAGCTGTTTCGCCGGCTATTGACGCATCAGGAAAGCGATCGAATTTTAAATATCCGACGTTACCAGGTAAAATTTTCAACTCTTTAAAATTGTAATTACCGGCTTCATCAATCCGCCGGATATAGTCTTCGAGTTCCTTTTCACCCTCCTCATTTTCAGCATTTTTTTGCATGGCAATGCGCTCGGGACTGTAAATCACACCTATATGCTTATCATTCGACACCGACCTAAGATCGCTGGTGAGGATTTGTGCAAATTCATGATAATCATCAATTTCGTCATATTTGCCGCTTTTGAGATTCTGCACCAGTAAGTCTCCCATCTTCTCACCTGTTTCAGGGAAGACATAACTTTCGCTCATTAACATCTGAATGCTGTCGATTACAGTACTCTTTTCTTTATCAGCCATTTTCGGTTCTTCCTGTGCAATGGCCAAACATCCTGTAAATACAAGTGATAAAGTGAGCAACAGAGAATGAATTTTCAAACTACTTTTAACTGTTTTCATAGTTTTTACGATTTTTAGTTATTGATTATGTATGTTTAATTCAAATTGGATTGAACTTCGCTCCAAATTACCCAGGAGCAACGATTTTTGACTTGATTCGGTAAATCCATAAGATCTGTAAAGATTGATAGCCCTTTCCAGAACAGGACTTGTAAGTAAGGTCAGCTTTCGGTAGCCCAGATCACGGGCAAGTTGCATAGCAGCATCAAGCAATTTCCTGCCGATTCCCCTATGTTGCAAATCCTCCCTCACAGCCATTTTAGTAAGTTCACATACGCGATCATTCACTTTTAAAAGGGCAATTGTACCCACTACTTCAGCCTGATACAATGCCACTAATATTTTCCCTCCCTTTCCTATTATTTCCTCATCAGGATTAAATAACAGAATCTCATCATGCGGTTCAACCTTAAAATAAGTCGTAAGCCAGGCTACATTCAGATCGATAAATGCATGTTTGTGAACAGGTAAATAATGGGTGATTGCTACATTTGAAATTATATTTTTATTCAATCTTTCAGTTATCCTGCAGTACATGGATTTCTCTTCGAGAGCATTTTCAATTTTTACGATCTCAGCAAATAGATTTGACCTGGTGTCGGTCATTAAATCTTCTACAGCTTTATCCACAGCATTCCATACCGGTTCGAGCAGTTCAACAATTTCCCGCCCACGACTACTGAGCGAAACCATTCTTTTTCGATTATCAGCTGTATCCTTACTGCTTTTGATAAGCTTTTTCTTTTCGAGTGCATTGGCAACCTGGTTGGCAGCTACATGTGTTTGATTTAACTGAACAGCTACCTCCTTCAGACTCATCTCCCCATGCGTTGATAATAGATGGATGAATGTAAACCATCTCGGTTCAAAGTCAACATGAAATTCTTTGTAAACTTTTACCATATCACGCATAAAAAGCTCGGTAAGCTGTTTTAACCTGCTACCAATGGCAATTTTATCCAATTCATGTATATAATTCATATTAATAAATGTAAGCGCTTACCTATTTTTTTTCAAATATCATACCTCAAGTCATAAAAATTTGATTATGAGATACATTTACAATAAACCAAAAACAAAAAATCGAAAAATATGAACTGCAGCGGACAAGTACAGTCCGATTTCGTTCGAGTAAAAAATTGCTATCTTTTGTGGAAATTTTTATCATTTTGGGAAATCACTATATATTTAGGAAATAATAATTAAAATATTTTTATATTAAATACTCTTAATAACGTCAACCTTAAAACCTGTATGTCTGACAGTTACAAAAACAATCAAATAACTCAACACTTAAAGCCGGGAAAAAAGAAGAGGCTGGAAAGATTGGTACTAATCTTGAAATTGGAAAGAATGTGTATTTTTATATGAGTGAATGACAAAAACATTTACATACCGGACACTGACTATTCTTTTGGTCTTATTAAATTGGACAGCCATTTATGCGCAGTTTGAAATTCAAAAGACCTACACAGAAGAAGACCTCACCTGCGTTTATTTTATCAACGACAGATATGGATATGCAGCAGGAACCAATGGCACCGTACTAACCACCCGCAACGGTGGAAGGCAATGGCACGAAGCTACCAACCCAGGTCGATTTACCATCAACGGGATCTATTTTCATTCTCCTGATTCTGGATTTATTGTTGGCGAAAACGACTCATTTTATAAAACTTACAATGGCGGGCAGGACTGGATCGACATATCGCCGAATCTAAATGGAGATTATACCGCAATTTATTTTGTTAACAGACAAAAAGGATTTGCCATCGGTCATAGTATGGATGGGGGTATTTTTATGAAAACAACCGACGGTGGCGAAAGCTGGAATCCCAGGTTTATCTCTGCAAGAGACCATACGAGAGGTAAGTATGCACGCGATGAATCAAAAGATGTTTACCTCACAAATTTTTCCTTCTTTGACGAAAATACAGGACTTTTGAGTGGATTCACCTATGATTATGTAATCGGGAAATTCCCGTTTATATGCAAGACAGAAGATGGTGGCGAAACATTTACAGACATTTCACCTGAAGTTACCAAAAATGACTGGTACATTGGTCGTGAGATCGTTTCAATTAATTTCATGAATGAAAATGATGCTTGCGCAATTGTGAATTCAGGTGTTGGAAGTGAATTTATGTTAATCAGCGACTATTCAGTTACTTCGTTTGCAAAAAACAACTATGAATCGAATTTTTCTCAAAGGGGAAGATTTTTCAGTTCCGTATTTCTGGGTAGATTTATTGCCTATTTTACAGGTATCATTCAGGGACGATCGCAGATTTTAAAAACCATCGATCAGGGAGGATCATATATGTTTCTTACACCTCCAACCGACAAATCTTTATACGCCTCCTTCTTTACAGATCACAAAAACGGGTATTTTGTTGGCCAGAACGGTACCATACTTCATTTGTTCGACGAAAATAATATTGTATACAACATGGCCTCCAGCAGGGACGAACCTTACTTCGATCCTCCGTTTACCATCGCCCATTCGAAAAAGAATAAAAGGAAAACCCAAATCCATGTTTACAACATCAACCACAGAAACGCCAAAAATTATATCGTTGAGTTGTTTACCAGTTGTGGTGATCCCATCGAAATTAAAAGAAAACATGTTAGGGTATATTCGGATGAAATCAGAATTAAAATCCGGTCAGAAGAACTGAGGTCAGGCACATACTTCTATTCGGTAAAACTTAAAAATGAAGTTGTCGTAAACGGAAAGCTGGATCTTGGAACATTTGCAAGTTGTTATTAAAATCTGAAATTCCTTACTTTTACAATTCGAAATCAGGTCATTTTAAAAATGGAGGTTTACAAAGTAATATTGGTTGATGATCACCAGATAATTATTGATGGTCTCAGGTCGCTGCTAGAGGAAGAACCAAACGTAAGCGTAGTAGGAGAAGGTTCAAACGGGAAAGAAGCGATTAAGCTAGTGGAACTGCTGGAACCACACGTGGTGATGATGGATATCGATATGCCCATACTGAATGGTATCGAAGCAACCCGCCTCATCAAAAAAAATAACGATCAAATAAAAGTAATCATCCTTTCGATGCACAACGAAAGAAGCCTGATAAAAACCCTTATGAATTCGGGAGCGGATGGTTATCTGTTGAAAAACTGCGATAAGCAGGAACTTGTGAATGCCATCAACACCGTTGGATCAGGTAAATCTTATTTTTCATCTGATGTAACATTATCCCTTCTTGACAAAAACTCCAATTCGCAATCGGGCTTTACTAACCAAACAAATGTTGCGGATCTCACCGAAAGGGAAACTGAAATTCTGAAACTCATAGCCGAGGGCCTGTCAAACAAAGAGATCGGCGACAAACTTTTTATCAGTCATCGTACAGTGGATACCCACCGGACCAACCTGATGAAAAAAGTGAAAGTGAATAATATCGCCGGATTGATCAGGTTTGCAATCAATGCCGGTTTTGTTTCCTGACCATTCAATTGATGAACCGTATCGAACCGTCAGCGAATTGACATCGTCTGTCTGTTAATTTCTTTCGCTTACTATCTTAAATTATTTATTACTTTAGTAGTCCTGTTTATCGCCTTCAAATTTCTGTTTTATAAGACATTTATGCATAACTTTCGTTTGCATAAATCACGTTTAGAAAAAATTACAATTCAACAAATTACAAACAGATTAATTAAAATTTCCGGCTTATGAAAAAAACTTTATTCTCATTAGTGGTGCTGATGTTATTGATTGGCACAAATGTTTTCTCCCAAAAAAGAGCCATGGTAAGCCCAGCGCTTCAAAAATACGAAGCAACTGCTGACAGCAGGTTGCTTGATGATGGCTCCGAAACCGACAACAAAGTGATTTCACCTGTAAAAAGCTCTAACCTGCTGGTTGAAGAGATCATTGGTGAGACCAGTTACGACAAACAATCGAACCGATGTGTGACCAATCGCATTTATCGTTTCAGCGACGGAACCATGGCTGCTACCTGGACACGTGGCGTAAACGAAACCGCCTTCGACGACAGGGGAACAGGTTATAACTATTTTGATGGTAACAACTGGGGTGCCTATCCTGACGCAAGGATCGAAACCCAGAAATCCGGCTGGCCAACCTATGCTCCTCTTGGCGAATCAGGTGAAATTGTAGTTTCTCATAATGCTGTTGACGGACTGCTGATTAACCGCAGAGAAACCAAAGGTACGGGCAACTGGACAGAAACCCTGATTCAAGGGCCTGCTGGTTATGAAAAGGTAACCTGGCCAAGGGTGATAACCTCTGGTCCGGATCACAACATTATTCACCTGCTTGGCCAAATCCGCGATGGTTACAACGGACAGGACATTGCACTGGCTTATTACCGCTCTACCGATGGTGGCGAATTCTGGGATATTACAAATGAAGTATTCGAAGGTGTAGGACCGGATGCATACACCGAAGTGGGAGCTGATGCACAGGTTTGGGCCGAACCAAGAGCCGGTGTTATTGCTTTTGCATGCTTTAATATCTGGCAGGATATCTTCTTTTACAAATCAACAGATGAAGGAGAAACATGGGAAAAAACTGTGGTATGGGAACACCCTTATCCGTTCTATAACGATAATACAGTTTTTGCAGATACCCTTTGGGCACCTGATAATTCAGGGGCCATTGCCCTCGATAGCGAAGGGAAGGTACACATGGCATTCGGTTTAAGCTTCGTGGCACACTTTGAAGTAGGCACAACCTACACCTACTGGCCTGGTTTAAGCGATGGCATTGCTTACTGGAACGAAGACATGCCACCTTTTGAAGCTGCAGACATGCACGATGCTCTTGATCCATATGATGAGCTAATCGAAGATTACAACCTTATTGGGTGGTCGCAGGATCTCGATAATAACGGACAACTCGACTTTGTTGACATCATTGCCTATTCCGAATTGGGTTTATGTACGATGCCCAATATCGTTGTCGACGATCAGGATCGGGTTTTTGTGGTTTATGCAGCCACAACCGAAGGATATGACAACGGAATTTATAACTATAAACATATCTGGTCGCGTGCATCAGTTGATGGAGGTATGACCTGGCAACCCTACCATGTTGATTTGACCTCCGCTCTCATTCATATTTATGACGAATGCGTTTATCCGGTCCTGACACCGGCTTCCGACGACAACATTTATATGATGTACAATAAGGACGGTTCGCCGGGATGTGCAGTAGATGATGATCATACCTATGAAACAAACAGTGAATTTTTTGCTGAAATCGACAAAATGGAGATTGTTAATATTCAGGAAAATGAAGACTTCACGGCAGGCACAGTATCACAAAACTACCCAAATCCTTTCAGCTCTGTTTCTACAGTGGAAGTAAACCTTACACGAAAAGCCGACATACATCTTGAAGTCAGCAACCTGCAGGGCCAGAAAGTGTATGCAACTGAACCAACAGAAGCCAGACCCGGAAAGCATTTTTTAAGCATCGACGGAAAAGGTCTCACACCCGGAATTTACATCTATTCCATTTTTGCAGGAAATGAAAAAGTAAATCGTAAAATGGTTATCGAATAACAGGTTAAACACTCGAATAGCAGACCCTGTCCGGTTTCCCGGGCAGGGTTTTGTTTTTTACAAAAATTGCTTCTAGGGTAAAATACGTAGACGAATTACGTTAAAAACCCGATCGTACACCCCCTTCCTACCCTGTAATTTTGCGATGTAATTGTTGAAAACATCCTTAAGTGAGTACGATTAGTAAATATCCAGAAAGTAAAACATTCACAGATCCTTCTACCGGATTACCGCAAACTTGCTTTGAGGTTTTCAACAATTACGCCGGTGAAGGACTGTGATTTTTTTAGTAATTATTAAAATCTCATTATTATGAAAGTACTTGGAAAATTTTTTCTTTTGGTTGCAATCGCAATGATCACATTCACAGCCTGTGATAAAGATGATGATGACAACCCCGACAACACCAACAACAACCAAAACACTTCAGGTGGCACGATGAGTTGTAAGGCGGACGGAACAGACTGGAGTGCAACACTGGCAGTAGTGGCCACCAAAGATGATGGTCTGAAAGTGGCTACAGCTACAGGTACCGACGCTAATTCGCATCAGTGTTTCTTCTCTATAAACAATTATGAAGGAACGGGTGACTATGAAATTGGTGGAAGTCTTACCAATCCAAATATGGCAAGATGGACCCAGGGAACAGGTGTTAATGATCAATACACCACCACGCTGGGTATCGGATCGGGAATGGTTTCGGTAACGGAAGCAACCGATACAGGTTTCAAGGGAACTTTCCACTTTACTGCAAAAAACAGTGCACAGGAGGAAGTAACCATAACAGATGGGGTTTTTGAAGCTACATTCCAATAATATTGAAATCGCGGGTATACTCAGAACACTCGTATTTACTGCAATTCTTACAGTAACTGGAACACTCATTATTAAAACATTTGTTTATCCCGATTCTTCTCTTATTCATAATCCCTCTACACCCCGCCTTACCCAAAAAGAATTAAACAATGAAAACATCCTGTATGACCAGGATACTATAAAAAAAAGATCAATAAATCAAATAAAGAAACATCGTTATGTTACCAAATATTAAAACCATAGGTCAGTCCGGAGGCCGGCTAAAAGGCATTATCCTGATTTTGATGATGGTTGCAATTCAGGTGTTACCCATCGGGCAAAGCATAGCCCAGGATTCGATGGACGATTTTGAAAGCCTTTCCCTGCCAGGTATTAAATACATGCTGGTCGGTCTTGCGATTCATCCACAAGGCGAAAAAGTAGCAGTTAGCGGTATGCAAAGCTTTCCGATGTATATATACGACTGGAAATCAGAATCAATTGAAAAGACCTTTGATGTAGGTAACTGGTACGCCGGATCAAGAATAAATTATTCCAAAACTGGTAAATATCTGATCCTGCAACAACTCTATTATATCGATTGGGCACCCAATAAAGACAGAGAGGTGAATTTCGAGATCATAGATGCAGAAACCGGGGAAATGATCAAAAAGTTTGCTGACTATCATTCAGTAAGTATCACCCCTGATGAAAAATTTGCCCTCACGCTGTCAGGGGAAGAAGTAGCCTTCTGGAATTTGCAATCAGGAGAAAAGGAACGCTCTTTCAGGGTTCCGATGGCAAGCAATGCCGTTGCCATTAGTGAGGATATGAAAACGATTGCAGTTTCGCACAAATTGGACAAAAAAGTGCTTAAAAAGCATCCGGCGATGAAAAAGAAAAAAGGGAAAGTGATTAAAAAAACAGCCAAATACAAACAACAGATCTCATTATACAGTGCGGAAAATTTTGAAAAACTAAATACCGTAAATGAATTTTACGATATCATATACAAGTTGGAATACTCTCCTGATGGAAAAGACCTGCTTTGTTTACACATCCCTCATTTGAAGGCACAAACAGCCAAACAACGCATAACTTATATCAATTTGGTGGATGCTGAAACATTTGAACCACTCAGAAAAGGATTCACCTCAACGGCAATTTATGAACCCCAATTCAGGTGGAGCGATGATCAGAAACTTTTTGGCCTCGTATCGCAGGGCAACCGCTTTGTAGAGATCCATATTTATGATTACGAAAATGGGAACATGTTGGAACGTTTTGAGCAGGCATACCGGTTATTTGAAAAAAATGACGACGGAATGGTCATGGCAGATGCAAGATCAGGATTTGTATTCCTGCCTGGGAATGAGGAGGTACTGATGACCATGGGAAACAGGCTTTTAAAATGGAAATTAAACTTAAACAAATAATACAATGAAAAAACTTTTACTCATATGTCTGATCCTCGCTTCAGCGGGCAGTAGCTTTGCCCAAAAGAAAAAAAGGATACTTATCGAGTCGGCAGACCAGGTGATTACTGAAGCTGTAAAAGAACTGGATGAGGAGGTACAGGGACCTGAAGGGAAAATCTATATATTCATGCAGGAATACAGCATTACAGGTAAATTTACTTTTGATATCACCATCCATGAGAAAGGATACGTTGCCACTGTTTTTGTTGTGGAAAACGACGGAGGCTCGATCCAATCTCAAAACCGACTGAAGGACTTTATCAAAGATTACCGCTTTTGGTTCAAAACACCTAAGGGGAAGGATTATAAATTTCAATACGTATTCAATTTCAATTAAAAACAAACTAAATACTTATACAACATGAAAAAACTTAGCTTCATTTTCATTTTCAGCATTCTGAGCGGATTGATTTTAGCTCAGGAAGATATGTCGGTGGTTTGGGAAACAAAACTCGGACATGGCATCGACTATTACGGAACCGATATTTCCGACAAACCGGATTCATACAGTTTTGCAGCCGATGCTAAAGAGATTTCGGTTTTTAAGAACAACGATGGTTCCATTATCTGGACAAAAGCCTACAAGGATATGGCTCCCAAACTCCGTAAAGTTGATGAATTACTGGCGTTTTGGGAATCGAATACCATCTTTCTGTTCGACCGCAAAATGGGCAAAGATCAAATTGCCTGTATCGATATGGAAAATGGTGATTTGCTTTGGAATACTGACAAATATCAGGAAGTAACCGAAGATGTGGTTGTGTACATTCCCGAAGAGGATGGTTTCGCCATTTCTTTAAAGAAAGAGCTTGTATTTGTGAAAGCCCGCACAGGTGAAGAAGTATGGAATACTGCCAAATTTAAAGGTGCAGTTGGTAAATATTCTTACAATCCGGATGATGGCTCAATGGTGATGGTAAACTTTGTTCCAAGCGGACTCGGAGCTTTCTTTACCGGTTTTAAAAACCAGATAGCCCGCATCAATATGAGCAATGGTGAGATTATTTGGGAAAACACCTATATCGGCAGGGCTGAAAGAAAAGTGATCTCCAAAGAATTTATTTACGAACTTGAAGTGATCGACGACCAGGTTTTTCTTCGGATGAACGGTATTCAGGTTTATGACTACAACACCGGCGCCAATAAATGGTCGGCTGCTTTTGATTTTACAGCCGATGTAGTAAAACCACCCCAGGGAACTAAAAAATTCGGAGTGTACGGTGCTGTGGCTGATCCTTACATTGTAGGCAACGATATTTATGTGATCGATATGTCAAACAAAAAGAACCAGTATGTTAAAAAATATGATCTTAAAACCGGTCGACTGATCTGGTCATCAGCAGAGATCAAAGGTGCACGTGCCATTCCGGGTTTGAAGGTAATTGGTGACAAGGTTGCATTACAAATCGGTGGACGGGTAGAGACCCAATATTACAGGGTTTATAAAAGTGGTGATAGCTGGGTGAAAGAGTGGGGTGTAACTTTCCCGGAGGTAAAACCTTTTGGAGTGCAGGCCTTCAATACCAGCGACGGTTCGCTTGCCTGGGAATCAGAACGGTTTAAAAAAGGGATTACCAATGCTGTTTCTTTCGAAAACTACCATATCGTTTGCAGTGGTAAAGCGCTTTATTCAATTGATGCAACCACAGGTGATGAAAAATATGAAGTTCCCGTATCAAAAGGTGGCGTAGGTCAGGCATCATTGGTTCAGAAATTTGGTGACGATATAATTGTTGTAATCGGTGAAAAAGGCGTTTCAACTTTCAAAGCACAGGACGGCGAACTGATAGGAAGCGGTGACTATAAAAAGTCGAGCCTTGAAGATCGCATCGATGATATCGTGATCATGAAAACCGAAAAAGCAGACCTGGCCGCTTACACCTTACCTGCTTGCACATATAAAGAATTCAAAGCCCGGAAAGGTGCCGGCACTTCACTCACCAAAGACGGAAACCACGTTTTTGTTTATGAGAAAAAAGTTGTTACAAAACTTAGCACCAGATAAAGGCAGGAAAAGAACAAGGAAAAGGACAAAGACACCTTACTAAACCGGAAAACCACTCCGTTGGGGTGGTTTTTTTTATGCAATCAATTTACAACCTTAATAGTATTTGAAAAAAATTGCATGAATTTTAATGCAATTCTTATCATCTGGACGGAAATATTTATATTTGAAACTCAAAGAAGAAAGTGATCCTGCCGGGACTGCTTCCATTGATAAAAATTTGAATAGAATTAATATTAAAATAGGTAAAAGAAAACGATCCGTCAGATGGCGGACCGCTTTAAATGTTTTCACAACGGAATAAT
>JAGQVF010000076.1:0-1789 GCA_020438135.1 Bacteroidales bacterium
TCGTCTCTCCTTCGCAACAGGTTTTCTGCAAAATTGAGCCGGGCTCCCGAAAACCATTTGGCGCCTGGCATTTTCGAAGAGTCGTCGACCAACTGCTCATAATATTGGGAATAGTGGATGTCGCACCAATCCCAAATCTCGGCCCAAAACATCGACGTGTTGTTCACGCTCCATTTATGAATGGTGTAATATTCATTGTCGGGCAGGTGGTACTTTTCGGATATATAAGCCAGAAACTTATACATCGCTGATGTGGTCTTGTATTTATCTGTCGGTCTCCAGAGGATCGAATCAGTCATGGTTAATTATTAAAGGCTAATTTTTTATTGAATTAAGGAAAAATCTCCAGTGCCATTTCGTATGCCTTGTTGAACGCTTCTTCGTTGATGTGAACCGGAACATAGTTGATCTCGAAATATTCGAGCAGGTTGCTGGTCCGCAGGTTGCCCACCATCCGGTTTTCTGCCATTGGACAGCCTCCCAGACCGTTGATGACGGTATCGAAGGAACGGCATCCGTTCATGAAAGCGGCGTTCACCTTTTTGTACCAGTGGCGAATGGTGGTGTGCAGATGAAAACCGAATTCAATATCAGGGAATTCAGGGATCAGCGTTGCAAACAAATGGGCAATATTTTTTTTGGATGAAATACCGACAGTGTCGGAAAGCGGTATGATCCGAACACCCATCTTATGCAGTTTATCAACCCATGACGCTACGATGTCGGAATTCCATTCATCACCATAGGGATTACCAAAAGCCATCGAAATGTAAACCACCAGTTCCTTGTTTTTTTTGTCGCAAATGTCGAGCAGATCTTCAACCGTTTGCACAGATTTTTCAATGCTTGAGTTGATATTCCTCTTTAAGAAAGTAGGTGAAATGGAAAAAGGATAGCCCAGGTAGTGAATTTCATCGAAAGAAGCGGCATCTTCGCCTCCCCGCTTGTTGGCTATGATCGCCAGCAATTTGGTATCGGTTGAATCAAGATCGAGTTGCTTCACTACCTTGCCGGTATCGGCAAGTTGCGGAATGGCTTTGGGCGACACAAAACTTCCGAAATCGATCGCATCGAAACCGACTTTCAAAAGTGCATTGATGTATCTCGCTTTATCTTCCGTTGGAATAAAACGTGTGAGGCCTTGCATGGCATCGCGCGGTGATTCAACTATTTTGATCTTTTCCATTTAGCAACCGATATATCTTGAAATTACCAATCGTTGTATTTCGGAAGTTCCCTCCCCGATCTGTAATAAACGCTGATCGCGGTAAAAACGTTCAACATCGTAATCTTTCATCAGGCCGTAACCGCCATGGATCTGCACCGCTTCATCGGCCACCTGCTTGGCAATTTCGGAGCAATAGAGCTTCGACATGGCAGCTTCTTTCCCGTATGGTTTCCCGGCATCTTTCAGCCAACAGGCTTTGTAGAGCAGGTTGCGGGCCAGTTCGATCTTGGTGGCCATATCTGCCAGTTTGAACGCATTCACCTGGAATTTAACAATGGGCTTTCCGAATTGTTTCCGTTCATTGCCATATTGCAAAGCCGCTTCAAAGGCTCCCTGTGCACAGCCCAGTCCCATGGCCGCGATGGAAAGCCTTCCTCCGTCAAGGGTGTGGAGCATGATGTGTGATCCCTCGCCGATCTTCCCGAGCAGGTTTTCTTCCGGAACCCTGCAATCATCAAAATAAAGCTCAGCGGTGTCGGAAGCGCGCCACATCATTTTTCCATGCATGGAAACCTGTTTGAACCCGGGTGTCCCTTTTTCGACAATGATGGTGGTAAACTC
>JAGQVF010000076.1:1905-14483 GCA_020438135.1 Bacteroidales bacterium
TTCTCGAGCACAGCAGTGGTTTTTGTACCTCTTGAATCGCTGCCGGCATTGGGTTCGGTGAGCCCGAATCCCCATAACGCCTTTCCGGTGCAAAGCTGCGGCAGGTATTTCATTTTTTGCTCTTCCGTGCCGTATTCAGCCAGCGGGCCAATGCCCAGGGAATTGTGAGCGGCGAGGGTGGCAGCCTGTGATCCGTCAACCCTGGCAACCTCTTCGACAGCGATGATGTAGGAAAGGGTATCGAGTTCCTGTCCGCCATACTTTTGCGGAAGCGTCATCCCGAATAAGCCCAGTTCGCCCATTTTTTGGGTAAGATCATAAGAAAACTCGGCTTTTTCGTCCAGTTCCTGTGCCACCGGTTTTATTTCCCTTTCGGCAAAATCGCGAACCGTGTCGCGTATCATTTTTTGTTCCTCGGATAGTTCGAAATTCATTGTAATAATTTAAGGTTAGCATTAAAACGACTAAATTATTAAAAAAGGCCGAATATATCAGCAGGGAGGTGTAAATATCGTAATGAAATTTTTAGATGAACAAAATCGGCAGAGCATCTGTTTTTATGCGGAATATCAGCAATAATCATATTAACAATACTATTCCCAGATGGCAGCAACCCGACTCAGGCCCCGGTGCCGGATTGTGACAGATCAACCCAAAGAACAGGTTCTAGATGCGATCAGCTTAAAACTCAGCAAGCACAGCAACCTACTGGAAGGCCAGGTCGTTCAGGAACATGCCTTTATTCGGTTTCCTGAACAAAAGCAACATTACTGGTCTCCCGAATTGCATATCTGGGCCAGGGAGCAGGATGGAGAAACGATCGTTTACGGGGTGATCGGGCCAAAACCAAAAATCTGGACCATGTTCATGTTTTTTTATACGGCTGTGTTAACATTGGCTTTTTTTGGTGCTTCGTACGGATTGATCCAGTTTTGGCTAGGCATGGAAGCTCCTTTCCTTTGGAGCATTCCTTTAGGGATTTTAGCGGTTTCACTGGTTTACCTCGCTGCCAAATACGGTCAGCACCGGGGACGCGATCAGATGCGTGAACTGATCGATTTCCTGGAAGGCTCGGTGGAACAAAAAAGTGATAAGATCAACTGATCAGGCTCCAGTTGGTTTTGTAACGGTTCATCTGCCGCAGGAACAGCAGCATCGGTTTGTTTTTTTCCAACATCATTTTCGGATCTTCCTCCAGCACTTTGGCAGCCATGTTTCGGGCATATTTCAGAATCTTTTCATCGTGAATGATATCGGCAATCTTCAGATCGAGAATTCCGCTTTGCCGGGTTCCATGCAGGTCGCCAGGACCACGCAGTTTCAGATCGGCTTCAGCGATCTCAAATCCATCGGTGGTTTTCACCATGGTGCGGATGCGTTCCCTGCCATCGTTGGTGAGTTTGTCCCTGGTCATTAAAATACAAAACGATTGATCGGCACCTCGGCCTACCCTGCCTCTAAGCTGGTGCAACTGCGACAGTCCGAACCGTTCGGCATTTTCGATCACCATCACCGAGGCATTCGGAACATCCACTCCTACTTCAATCACCGTTGTGGAAACCATAATGTCCGTTTCTCCCCTGACAAATCGCTGCATTTCATAATCCTTGTCAGCCGGGCTCAACTTGCCATGCACGATACTGATGGCATAATCAGGCAATGGAAATGCACGTGAAATGGAGTCATATCCGTCATGAAGATCCTTCAGGTCGAGTTTTTCCGATTCATTGATCAGGGGATACACAACATAAATTTGTCTTCCTTCTGCGATTTGTCTTTTCATAAAGCCGAAAACCTTAAGACGGTCTTTATCATAATAATGAGCCGTTTTCACCGGCTTTCTGCCGGGTGGAAGTTCATCTATGACCGAAACATCAAGGTCGCCATAAAAGGTCATTGCAAGGGTTCGGGGGATGGGTGTGGCCGTCATCACCAGCACATGAGGTGGGATCGTATTTTTTTGCCACATCTTTGCCCGCTGTGCAACACCAAATCGATGTTGTTCGTCGATTACCACCAAACCGAGGTTATTAAATTGTACAGTATCTTCAATGAGGGCATGCGTACCGATCAGGATATGCAATTCGCCGCTTTGCAAAAGCTGATGCATCGCTTTGCGTTGTTTGGCTTTGGTAGATCCGGTGAGCAGCTCAACATTCACATCAAGCCCTTCCAGCATGCGTGAAATGGTTTTGTGATGCTGAGAAGCGAGAATTTCTGTTGGGGCCATCAAACAAGCCTGGAATCCGTTATCGAGAGCAATGAGCATCGACATGAGTGCCACCAGGGTTTTGCCACTGCCGACATCACCCTGAAGCAGCCGGTTCATTTGTTTTCCGGCACCCATATCGGAACGAATCTCTTTCATCACCCTCTTTTGGGCGTTGGTCAATTCAAAAGGAAGGTTCTTTGTATAAAACGTGTTAAACAGATCGCCCACAACTGCAAAGGTTTGCCCCTTCAGTTTATCGATCCTGATAAGTTTCAGTTTCAACAAGTTGAGCTGAATAAAGAAAAGTTCCTCGAATTTTAGTCGTGCTCTTGCCCGGTCGAGCTTTCTAATTTCAGATGGAAAATGGATGTTCAGGATGGCTTCTTCCCTCGGAATGAGTTTAAGTTCATGGATGATCTCATCCGACAGATTTTCAGGAATGAATCCTTTTATCCGCACCACCACGTTTTTCATGATCTTCCTGAACCCATTGCTATCGAGGCCTTTGGATTTCAATTTTTCTGTGGAAGGGTAAAATGGTTGAAGTTTTTCAACCACCAATTTCGCATGTTCTGAAGCGAGCTCCATTTCTGGATGCGGCAGGCTGTAATTCCCGTTGAAATAACTAGGTTTACCGAAAACAACATATTCGGCACCTTCCTGTAAATTTCCTTCGATCCATTTAACACCGGCAAACCAGATCAGCTCAATACTACCTGACTGATCTCTGAGCTGAGCCGTCAGGCGTTGTGCCCGGGGCTTACCGGCTTTTCTGATTTGTGACAGTACACCTTTAAGCTGGATATAGGCAGAATCCGCATTTATTTCAGCAATGTTGTAAAACTTACTCCGGTCGATATACCGAAAAGGGAAATAGTTGATCAGATCGTTGAAGGTAAAAATACCAGCCTCCTTTTTAAGCACATCAGCACGTACCGGACCGACGCCTTTGAGGTATTCGATAGGGGTTTCGAGCAAATCAACGCTGGTAGCCATATCAGACAAATGTAGGCAAATTCACTTTCGGCAGGGCAAAAAAAAACTCCTCTTAAACAGAGGAGCTTTTATAAATCAAATTTCTTTTAAAATTCCCAGAGGCTATGTTCGAATTCAAACAGATCATTTTTAACTCTTTCTGCTTCCAGTAATGCATCCATACCAGAGGCATAATCCTGAATGGTCCTGTCATAAACGTTTTCTTCCTTATATACATAACTTCCGAACATCCGTTTCCAGAAAATCTCATCGTATGTTCGCCTTTCGGCTCCATTATGACGGTTAAAAACGACGGCTTGAGCAAGTACCGGTCGTGCTTCCGGGAAATAGATCC
Source organism: Bacteroidales bacterium (assembly GCA_020438135.1). Taxonomy (GTDB): domain Bacteria; phylum Bacteroidota; class Bacteroidia; order Bacteroidales; family JAADJA01; genus JAADJA01. The sequence goes on from JAGQVF010000076.1 coordinate 5,448, forward strand.
AGAACATTTCCTGAATACCGAGGAAATTATCATTTTCGTCGTAAACGTTTTGTATCGGACAAATACCAAGAATACGAACATCCATCACCGATCTTTGTCGATCGAAAAACCAGTCTTCCTTTATATTGATTCTTTCGACACTTGATGCATCAAAGTCTTCAGTAATAACATCATACCGTAAAACGTGCTGCGGATTTTGTGGGTCATAAACAGGTACCGTATCGATGCTGGTAAATTTTTTCTCGATCTCCTGGTAAGTTAAAGGAACGAGAAACTGGTCGTCTTTTGTTGGATCGTATGCCGTTATGCTACCTTCACGAATGGCATCCATAATCACAGTCATGAAATTTTTCCATTCTTTTTTAGGAGTGGTCGGATAATAGAATGGGTGATTGATCTTTTGACGAAGGTCTAATGTACGCCAAATCCGCTTTTTCCAGGCCACATCGGCTTCTCTGACAGGAGTATAAGGTATCGGTTTCTTTTCCGAAACATGAATTTTATCATATATACCATCTCTGGGGCTGTCGAGTATCTGGGCCTGAGAGGCAGAAAATATACCTATAAAAAGTCCAGTAAGTAATAGCGAAACGGTTATTGCTTTCATAGCGACTCCTTTATTTTAATTACTTAATTGCAATGTTTATTGAGCTGATCTTCCTGGGTCCTTCCGGTCCACGAACCTTAATATCCTGGAAGATGATAATATCGTCTTTACCTAACGATTCAATAAGGTTTTTCATTTTATCAGTAAACATCATACTTTCCGATTTTTCAGTGGAGACATATTGACCGCCACCTCTGGTCGGTACGATCATCGTAAATGAATTAACCTTAAAATCATATTTGAAATCGACGTAGTCAGGCAGTGAACAGAGTAGAAACGGATTTGTCAATAATCTCTTTTTATCGATTTTTCCGTCCTGATCGGCACCTATCACCATAGCCAACGGGTCAGGTAGCCTTTTAATCCTGAATTTCTGACTACCCATAAATCTTTTTTCACCTTGTTCCTCAGCATAAACACTGATAGTGGTTTCATAAGCCTCATTGGGTAGATCTTTAACGATATAACCTGTATCTGTGCGGATCATTGATCCATCGGAAATCCTGATATCCAATTGTGAGTCGGCTTTACCTGAAGCTGAAACTGCAACCGGATTGTCGACACCACGGTAAAACACATTCATCTTTGTAGGTGAAATCGTAGCCGAAGGTTTGGCAACCAAAAAATCCTGTTTAAAATGGAAATAGCTTTTATCTCCATACGGATTGGTCATTTCGATCATTCCGGCATACTTTTTTGAGCCTTCAGCACTGGCTGGCAGAATCAATGTAGCACTTCCCTTTTCGCCTTCAATTTTTTCGTCATAATCACCATTCTGTATCTGGTTTTGTGTCATGGTATCAGCATTGAACCTAACATAAACAATGGGATTTTGTGTTTCGTCGATTGCGGCCACCAGAATCTCTGCATTGTATTCATCCCCTTTAAAGACATAGCTGCTTTTCGGGATAACTTTTGCGCTCAGACCTGAAAATTTAAAGTCTTCTTCGGTGATTGAAGAGTAGAGATAGTTTATCACATCAGATTCTGAATTAAATATCTCTGCTTTAATCTTATTGAGGATGGTTACGTCAGCGGCAAGAATGGTATGATAAAAGTTATAATGTACCCAATCCAGCTTTTGTCCGTTTGCATTGTAATAATCTCCATCAGTTCTTAAACCGAAACGGTTATCAAATATTTCACGTTCATCTTCGTCGATGAATTTTAGCATCCTTTCACGATATATATTGATGCTATCTTTTAAATCCTCAGCAGCTCCTCTTTTTGTATCCGATCCAACGAAAAAGTGGGTAGGCGCATCATAGTTATCTTTTTTGGCTACGTTCACCAATTCGATCACTTTCGCCTCCTGCATAGGGATACCTTCAGTAGCAGCGATAACCGTATACTTTAAGCTATCCACATATTTGATCATGCTGTTGGTGAGTTTCTTCACTTTTTGCGCTTCTTCCCACTCATCACCGACTTTCTCCTGGTTGAGATTGTATTGTTGTTCGAACTTTATATATGTTTCATTGATCTTTCGTTCAAACTTTTCGTTTGTAGTGGCAATGCTGTCATTTACAACAAGGAAGGCATCCAGGATCTCCTTCGACACGTTAAGCGCCAAAAGGGCTGTAAGAACCAGGTACATCATGGCGATCATTTTCTGCCGTGGGGTTTCTTTATATCCTGCCATTCTCGATCGTTATTTTTTGATTGTGTTGGTTTACAAAAACGATGAATTATCCTTCTTTGACATTCATTGCTGTGAGCATATTGCCATATACCTTATTCAGTGCAGCAACTTTCTTCGATAAGTTTTCCAATTCCTGGTTATATTGTTGCGTTCTGTCGGCTGAATCATTAATCCTTGTAAGGAAATCGTCGAGTGTACCTTTTAATTTTGCTGTAGTTTCAACCTGCTCAGTAGTACCCTTCAATTGATTTTGGAAAATTGCATTTAAAGCGGCCAGATTTTCATGATATTTCGAAGTATTCTCAATAGAATTATTCAGGTTACTGACAAACTTTTCGAGTGTTTCCTGAAGTTTCGCTGACGACTCAATTTGTCCGGATGAACTATTCAGCTGTTTTTCGTAAGCTGCATTTAAACTCGCCAGGTTTGATGAAATTTTGTCGAGTTGTTTGTTGTAATCATTCTCTTTTAAAGAGGAAAAATCAAGTGCTTCAGCTGATTCAGAAAGCACTTTTGAGGATTTCGAATAATCCTGAGCCAACTGATTTGCTGACTGGGTAGCAGCTTTAACACTTTCCGCAAATCCCTGGGTTACCTGCAGATCGTTTTTGATCGACTCACTGGCTTGTGAGTAAACATCCGACAATCCGCTTACAGAGTTGGAAGCTGTTTTTACAGAACCGAAAAATTCCTCAGAAGCAGCAATCTCGTTATTGATGCTTTCATTTTGCTTGGTGAAAGATTCGGAAAGTGTACCAATTGATTGAGATGCCCCTTTTACTTTTTCGGTAAATTCATTGGTTGCAATTGATGCATCAGTAACATCTTTCAATTTATTTGTATTGTCACTAAGGCTCTGTAAACCTTGCCCCAGGCTTTCAATTAATTCCGGCCCGATCTTGGCTTCCGACAACATTTTGTCAAGATCACCGGTTAATCCTTCTTTCTTAACACTTTCTCCTTCAATCTCATCGTTTACCCCATGATACATTCCCGCTAATTCAGGATAAACCAAACTCCAGTCAGGTTCAACATGTGGAGGTTCGAAAGCTGAAAAGAAAAAGATAACTGATTCGGTAGAAAGGCCAATAACAAGCATAATATCGGCTCCAGGATAGTGATTGATTTTAAACAATGCACCAAGAATTACAACGGCGGCTCCTATACCGTACAACTTCGCCATGAAGTTTTTAAAGCCCCTGCTTTTTACAATGTTACCTAATCCCATGATTAATTTTTAGACAATTAAAATATGATTTGTACTTGAAGTTAATTCGGTTGTATTATTTTTTATAGATATGTGAAGCCTTTGCAGGATTGTCATCCTTTTGTCTTCCAAGATAAGTCTGAACACACCGGAATCCGATATATGATTTGGCTGTATCCTGATATTCATAAGAACGTGCTGAGACCTCCATGTAAAAGCCAATATCCTTCCAGGAACCTCCCCTGACCACCTTGCGCTTAAGCACAGCCGGGTCGTTTTCGTCGGCATTGTATTGATAGGTCGGATTTAAATCCCATGAGAAATTATATGAAGATTCATCAAAAGCGTCGCTTGTCCATTCAGCAATGTTTCCTGCCATATCATAGAGTCCCCAGTCGTTGGGCGGATAGTGTGCAACAATGATGGGAGTTGCTCCACCGTCGTCAGTGTAATTGCCCCTGAGAGGTTTATAGTTGCCAAGGAAACAACCTTTATCATTTCTTGTGTAAGGACCACCCCAGGGATAAGGGTTAAAATCATGTCCTCCGCGAGCTGCCCATTCCCATTCAGCTTCTGTAGGCAGACGATAATCATGAATACTTGATTCTCCACCTCTTCGGGCAAGGGCTGAGTTTTTCAATTGAGTCCGCCAGACGCAGAATGCTTTTGCCTGCTCCCAGTTAACACCAACAACCGGATAATTGTCGTAAGCCGGATGCCAGAAATATTTTTGAGTCAATGGTTCATTGAATGAATAAGAATAATCATACAACCAAACCAATGTATCGGGATATACGTTAATTACTTCTTTTCGAACATAAACTGATCTGTCCTGAAGACCTTGCGGTCTGTTAGCCAATGAACCGGCTTCAGTCTGTCCTGATTGAGAAAAATCTTTTCTCGAAGCAGCCTGCAGATCTACCCAATAGTATTCATAATTAAGTTTTCGTGTATCGATCTCTTTTTTCCTGAAAAATCGCTCATGCTCAGGTAAAAACAACTCTTCCAGGATATCCTTTTCTTCTTCACCCTGCCAATCAATTTTGGTGCTCCAGTTAAGATAGGGTGGATCAAATAGCTCTCCGGTTCTCCGGTCTTCTTCTATCAGGAAGTCTTCAGGTAAAATGTCGCCCAAAAGCACCCTGGCTATAGAGTCGCGGACCCAATAAACAAACTGCCTGTATTCATTATTGGTGATTTCTGTTTCATCCATGTAAAATGCAGCAATTGTTACAGTTTTGGGTTGATGAATGAGCGCATAGGCCGGATCTTCATCGCCTGCACCCATGGTGTAGCTACCCAGGGGAATGTATGCCATGCCATAGGGCATGGGCTGATAGTACGGCTTTCTGTTTTGGACACCGATAAGTTCACCGTTACCGGACGAACCACAACTGCCCAAAATGATTATAGCGGCCAGATATAAATAGACTCTTTTCATTTGAAAGCTGATTTTATTCGAGATATTCTGATCTGTTCTGATATTGAAACTTTTTTACTTTGTTTATATTCAAATGGTTACACTCTATAAGAAGCGGGTATTTTTATAGCTTCTCCTACCCTTGTCAAAGTTGATTTTGAAACAATAACCCACCATCACTTCATGACTACCTCCACTGCCGATTTGTGACGTGGGAACGGTATATGCATAACCTATTTTTACATCTTTTATTGCTATCCCTACGAGAACCGCAAGCGGATCTTTTACCTGCAACGTGCTGTTAGCGCTAAAGCTAACGCCTCCCCAAAACTTATTATTGTATTTAAGTAAACCGGCGAGGTCATATTCGGTCTTGGTTCCATCCGATTTAACCAGAATTGAAGGCTCCAGAACAAAGGAAGGATTGCCGGGTAATGCCCACATATAACCGGCGTTTAAGTAATAGTGACGGCGGGATTTATAAGCAAGTAAATCATCCGGGGATTCCTGTTCTGATAAACGTGTTGACGAAATTCCAACATAAAATTTTTCCGGAACAAAATATTGCACTCCCAATCCGAAATCGAGCAACATATCACTTACTTCTTGTTTGCCTTCAATAATGTAATCGCCACCATCCCTTACATTTTTACCTACTTCAAACTGACTGAAATCAACAGAACCGTTTATAAACCCTACCTGTACCCCAACGCCAAGGTTTCCCATACCCAGATCATGGCGGTAAGCATACATCAGTTTTACACCTATTTCCTTTTGATAACCAAGTTCATCCTGATATATGGATGCCCCGATTCCACCATGAACAACACTAAGCGGTGAATGGATATTGATGTTGTAAGTTGCAGGTGCTCCCTCAAAGCCAACCCATTGCTGCCTGATAAGACCGGTTGCACAAATACCATTTACACTACCGGCAAAGCCCGGATTGTAAGACAGCTGATTAAACATATTGTGAACATTATGCTGTTCCTGCTGGGCTTGCAGGAAAGTAAATGAGAGAAAAGCGAAAAACACAAGTAGGAGTCGTGCTATATTGTTCATTAAAAGTTTCTTCATATAAAAGGTGGCTAAATTAACAAAAAAAATTAAATCCAAAAATTTCATTCGGTTTGATTACAGATGAATAGTGAGTTTCGTGCATTTTCAAGTGAAAATGGAAAAACCGATTTCAAAAACAGGTAGTTAAGTGTCGGATTTTATTTTGAAAATTGTTAATAAATTTTTTTTCAATATAATTCCATTCTTAAATTGCCAATATATTATTTCTTGATTTTCAACACTTAACATTTTTTCTTATCCTCATTCACCTTTGAGACCAAAGACAAAGAAGCTGTTAAAAAAGTTGCCTTAGCTACAAAATAACAGCAAAAATCCCGATTCGTTTAATTTCATCTGAAAAAATATTTGCGCATATTTCTTTTAGCATAAATTTGCGGCCTTTTTTTAACCCGATTAAATTCGTTAACTATGGCTTTTCTGGTCAAAGAAAAAATATTTTCAGGTAAATGGTTCATTGCTTACAGTTTGATTGTAATAGGAGCATTGATCATGGCCACTGGTTTTGTATTTTTTATTACTCCTTATAAAATAGTTCCCGGTGGCGTTTATGGAATTTCAATAGTGCTTCATCATCTTTTTGGAACTCCAGTCGGTTTGATAGCATTGTGCTTCGATATTCCACTCACTCTATTGGGGATCAAGATTCTCGGGCCACGATTCGGGATCAAAACAGTAGTGGGATTTGTTTTTACAGCGCTGTTTGTTGATTTGCTTACCTATCTCTGGGGAGAACAACCCCTTGTTGAGAACGATGCATTGCTGTCTTCTATTTTCGGGGGCGTTTTGATCGGCCTCGGTTTGGGTTTGATATTTAAATCCAGGGCTACCTCCGGAGGTTCTGACATTGTGGCTATGATCATCAGTAAATACACTCATCTACCTCTCGGACAGTTAATGATTGTGGTGGATTCTGTAATTGTTCTGATTGGTTTGGCAGCATTCGGCGATTGGAAAATACCACTTTATTCACTCATCGTCATCTATATTACCGGAAGAGTGATTGACCTGGTACTTCAGGGAGTTAGTTATGATAAAACGCTGTTTATCATCTCCAAAAATCCACAGGAGATCAGAGACAAAATCATTCTTGACCTGAACCGTGGAGGAACGTTTATCCAGGGCACTGGAATGTACAACAACCAGGATAGAACCTTGATCTATACGGTTGTTAACAGGCGTGAAATGGCCATTTTGCAGGATTTTATCCATAAAGTGGACCCGCATGCTTTTATGACCGTAATCAATGCCAATGAAATATTGGGTGAAGGATTTAAATCGCTAAAGGATAAAGTTTCAGAATAGCTTTTAAATTGTTTAATCCGTTGTTTGTACTTTTGCATTTTAATCCAAAAAATTTAAACCATGCAGCAACATCTGAAATATACATGCCCGAAATGCGGCAATAAACACTTTGAAACAGGCGAAATGCGTGCAACAGGTAGTTTTGTTACCAAACTTTTTAATATTCAGAACAGGAAGTTTACAACGATCACCTGCACTCAATGCAGATATACAGAGTTTTTTGCTGCGCCAAGTAACCAGCTTGGAAATATTCTCGATTTCTTTACCAACTAGATATTTTGAACTATGTACAAACTCAACAAATATACATTATTATATATGATGTTTTTGCCACTTTTCATCTATTCATGCAAAAAAGATGATAACAACGACCCAACGTTTAATTTATTCTCGGTGCAGGATGACATCAATTTCGGGCAGGAACTCAAAAATGAAATTCATTCGAATCCTGCTCAATATCCTGTGTTGGATAAATCCCAATATGCCGAAGCATACAATCACATGAGCCGTATCAGAGATTCGATACTTAACACTGGTAAGCTGATATATGCTGATCGATTTAATTGGGAAATCGATATTATTCAAAATGATTCAGTCCTCAATGCTTTTTGCGCCCCGGGTGGATATATTTGTGTTTATACCGGTATCATCAAATTTCTTGACAATGAAGCTCAACTTGCCGGTGTTCTGGGTCATGAAATGGCTCATGCTGATCGCCGACATTCAACTGATCAACTTACCAAAGCTTATGGTTTGAGTATTTTACTTGGAATATTGGTTGGAAATAATTCCGGTCAACTCACTCAAATCGCCAGTGATCTTGCTGCAGGTGTAGCCACCCTTGCGTTCAGCCGAGATGCCGAGTATGAAGCTGACGAATATAGTGTACGCTATTTGTGCCCCACTTCCTATGATTCAGAAGGCGTTGGTGGTTTTTTTGAAAAAATGAGTGGAAGTCCTCAACCTCCCGAGTTTCTTAGCACCCATCCCAACCCGGATAACCGGCTTGCAGAGATAGAAAGCCTTGCAAACCAGCTCGATTGTGGTGTTGGAGAGCTTTTTACAGAAAGCTACCAGAATGTAAAGAACAGTCTGCCTTAACCACGTCCTGCAACACAATCAATTCTCAAACATTTTTATAATTATTCTACTTTTGCGCCCATGTCAAACAACGAGGATAAATTAAAGAAGATCATTGCCCATGCCAAGGAGTATGGCTTTGTGTTTCAATCGAGCGAACTTTACGACGGACTCGCCGCGGCTTACGACTATGGTCAGTATGGCGTTGAACTGAAAAATAATATAAAAAATTACTGGTGGAAATCGATGGTGCAATACCACGAAAACATCGTGGGTCTGGATGCAGCCATATTTATGCACCCCACCACATGGAAGGCCTCCGGGCACGTGGATGCCTTCAACGATCCAATGATCGATAATAAAGATTCGAAAAAAAGGTACCGCGCCGATGTGCTGGTGGAAGATCACATTGCAAAGATCGAAGCCAAAAACGAAAAAGACATCGAAAAGGCCCGCAAACGCTTTGGAGATGCCTTTGACGAAGCCCAGTTTGTTGCCACCAACCAGCGCATTATTGAACGGAATGCTGAGATCGAAGGGATAAAAAACCGGCTTTACAAAGCCATGGAGGATGACCGCCTCGACGATATTAAAAAACTCATTGAGGATCTGGGCATCGTTTGCCCAATCAGCGGTTCACGCAACTGGACCGATGTTCGTCAGTTCAACCTGATGTTTTCCACCGAAATGGGCTCAAC
>JAGQVF010000077.1:0-161 GCA_020438135.1 Bacteroidales bacterium
TTTTTTCTGTTGAAATAATATTCGGCGAAAACAACACCGGTTTTTTCAGCGGAGGCGTTTGCCCGAAATATTGAAGATCAGATGTTGGAGCAGGCAGCGGACTCTCTTTTTTTTCGCCGGTGCTGCATGAAATTATAATAATTGCTGAAAACAGGAGCATG
>JAGQVF010000077.1:192-625 GCA_020438135.1 Bacteroidales bacterium
TATAAGCTATCTCGTTACATTTGTCATGCAAATATACACAGAATGCCATAATTTAAAACTGCTTGCTTTCAGGCTATAAAGAATGTTTTAGTGCTTTTTGAATAACATTTTTTTAACTAACCTGTTAAGCTTGTGGTTCTGCAATATGAAACGTATACTTATTTATATAAACAATCTCAGCATTGATGTAGTGATCGGTGCATTGATGAGTAGCTTATTTGCATCCAGAATTACAGGCGTTCAACCTGAAATTTCGTTTTGGGTAATTTTTGTTCTGGCAGTTTGGGTTGTTTATTCAGCAGATCACCTCGTTGATGCCTTACGTCTTAAAAATCATGCTCATACGCATCGACACCGGTTTCATTTCCGTCATTTCCGGTTGTTGTCCGTTTTGGTTACTGTGGCAGCCATCACTTCCGTTTCGATGGCTGTT
>JAGQVF010000077.1:677-36884 GCA_020438135.1 Bacteroidales bacterium
TACCTGGTCCTGGTTCATTTTACAGGAGGAAGGAACAATGTATTCCTTCAGAAAGAAGTGATGGTGGCTACTGTTTACGTTACCGGTGTTTGGGGCGGCCCCATGGTTCTGGCCTGGAAAACACTTGTGGCAATGGATTGGCTGTTTGCGGTGATCTTTCTGCTTCTTGCATTTACCAATGTTTTGTATTTTACAGTTTTTGATGCAGATAGCGACACTATTGATCATCATCCAACCCTTTTGACGCGAATTGGCCTGCGTAAAACGCTTAGGCTATTTTATGCCCTCAGCCTGACTACCTGTCTTGCAGCATGTTTCTCGTTTTTTTATACCGACCTGACTTTATATAAAATTGCTTCGCTAATTTATATATTGATGGATTTAATGATGGTTGCGCTTATCTTTTATAAAAAAACTACCATAGTCGGGGTAAATTATCGATATCTGGGTGAGATGGTATTTTGGCTGCCCGGTTTACTGCTTTTGGGGTAGGTGAGGGGACATAATTGATTGAAAGTGTTGACACAATTGACTCGTGTGTATAAGGTTGGAGCATGTGCTCATGATTCAACTGAATCAACCGGTTCAATTCCGCTTGGCAAGAACTTCGTTTCGATTAGTCCCTGCTCCCTGGGCGAGACATTACCGGCAATAAAAAACCCCCTTTCAGAAGAAAGAGGGCTTTTTTAGATTTATTAAAAAGATCGTTTTATTTCACGATCACTTTTTCATTCACGTTGCCTTTGTTGCTGGTGATTGAAAGGAAGTAAACACCTTTCGACATTTGTGAGAGATCAATTGTATTAAAATAATCTCCGGCGAAATTATCGTTTGCTTGCTCATAAACAACCTCACCCGTAACAGAGATCAGTTTAACATCAACTGATTGGATATCATCTGATTTAAAGCTGATGTTTAATTGATTGTTTGCAGGATTCGGATACACATTCAAATGATCGATTCCGGCCTCATGCTGCTCAACACCTACGTTTCCGGCTTCCCATGTGGCTGTGAATCCGGGTCCGTTTGAAGCACCGTCTGTATAGAATGAAACAAACAGTTTTCCGCTTTCAACATAAATCGGGTCAGGAATTTCACTGCCTGAGAACTGATCGATCAACTGGTTGTTTCCACCGTCGAAAACTTTTACGTAGTCTTTTTCTTCTTCAGTTTCGAAAGAAGTAAACGTAAGTGTTACACCATTTGCGAACTGTGGTACGATCATCCAGTTACAGGTGGTGTTATTTTTATAATAAAAATCACCGCTGCCATCTTCAAACATACCTTCAGGACCTTCGAAAACTGTGGTTCCGCTACACCATGAAGGAACCAAACTGCTGTATTCCATTCTCCAGCCTGAACCTGTAACACCATCACCATCTGCTTCGAATGTAACATATACCTTGTTGCCAGTTGATTGGATAAATCCTGTGGGAACAGATGTTCCTGAATAAGTTCCGAGTACTGGAGAGCTATCATCCGGTCCGTCATAAATCGTAACAATATCATCAGGATCGGTATCCATAACAACAAAGCTGAGTTTGATGCTGGTCACCGAATCAGTTGCAGTTTGAGGTGAAATAAGCCAGCTACAACTTGCATTTTCATCATAGTTATCCTGTGGTCCGCTACCGTCTTCAAATGAACCAACTTGTGTGGTCCTAGTATAGTCTGCCTGACATCCGTAAGGATAGCTGCCGTCGTTCGGGAAAATATTAACAACCATTCCCTGCCCCTGTGTAAAACCACCGGCATTTGAAATAAGATACCAACCGTTGCTTGAACCGCTCCAACCGAAATTAAAGTGGTACATATCGTCTGAATCATGGTACCCGTCAAGAACAAAGGCATGTCCCTCATTTTGTGGGGTATGTCCTGAGTAGTATATCGGACAAAGGTCGTTTAACTCACTGTGAATCCAGTTTTCCCACGTTGATAACTGTACACCCTGGCGCAATTTATAAGAAACCGTATTGGAATATCCGAAGTAAGTTTTTAAAGCGTAAGGAACATCCGTACTGTATGATCCTGAACCATCAGGTCCAAAATTCATTTCAACAGAAACGGCTGCATGATATCCGATCAATGCCATTGGTAAGTTAACTTTCTGATCGGAATTATCAATCATACCGTCCCAATCATAAGTTGTGTTGCCATAGTCAGCACTTAAAGTTCCATAGGGATACTGATAGTAGCTGCTGCTTCCACTTCCCTGATGCGGATAACGCCAGTAGAGCATGATCTGTGCCATAGCGGTTGCAACGCAACCCACATACACATGACCACCCGGGCCTGAAGCATCCTCGGGACACAGGTAGTTATAAGGACTGTCCTGGTTCCAGGTGGCTGTTAACAGCGGTTCCATATCTTTTGAACTTTTTGTTGGTGTAAATCCTGCAGGATCAAAAGCTGCCAGTTCGTTCCATTGCGATGCAATTTCTTCTGTAGCTTTGATGTTGTTATCTTTCAGGAATTTAACGTGTTCGCCATATTCCCACATGATGCCTGCAAAACCTTCAGGTTGACCGGTTTCGCTGTAATGGCTGTCGAAAGTGTAACCCAAAACAGGTTCGATCGCATCATCTGCAGCAATCAAAATGTATCCGAGATTTTCAAAATTGAAAACATAGATCACATCTGTACCATTGTTTTGATAAGTAAATTGTTCAACAATTTTCAGATCATCAAAAGCAATTTCCTGGTGGTAGGTGATCACTTTCTGGTAATAGGCATTAAGAGCGATCTGCTCCGCCTGATTAACTTCTACATTTTTGGCAAATACCAGGCCTGCAAAGGCCATCAATAAAATACTGAGTAAAAAACGTTTCATGATTTATTTATGTTTGAGTTATTCAACCTTACTGGGTGCAAATATAAAAAGATTCATAAACTATAACAGAGATACAATCAAATAGTTGAATTCATTTCTATGAACCCGGTAAAATGTTAATTGTTTAACCCCGATTTAACGGTCAATATTTTATTCCTGACAATATTTTTGAAGATAAGGTTTGTTTAAAAGGAAGATTTTATACTTTTGCACCCTCAAAATTATTGGCGGGGTAGCTCAGTTGGTTAGAGCGTCGGATTCATAACCCGGAGGTCACGAGTTCAATTCTCGTCCCCGCTACAAAAAAAACCTGCCTACGCGGTAGGCTTTTTTATTTTATCCCGAACCCTGAAACAGTACAAAAGATGCATTCCCGGTATTGGTTTCCATATCAGAATACGTAATTGTTTAAACCTACAGATTAGTGAAAAAGCGGATCGGTCTATACTGCAATCTTCATGTCAAAAAAAAGAACATCGAAACCTTTCCTGTTATTCCAGGATAGTATTAGCCGAACGAAATGATGTCGGCATTTTGTAGTAATTTCGTATTCCTAAAATAATTTGAATGAAAAGATTTTTTTCATATTTGCGAAACCACTATTCCGATATAACAAAAATTCTGCTCTTTCTGTTAAGTGTCGTGCTGCTGGTTATGGTATTCCCTAAAGAAGGTAAGTTCAAGTATGAGTTCAGCAAAGGGAAACCCTGGATGCATGATGATTTGATCGCCCCTTTTGATTTTGCCATTCTCAAGTCGGACGAAGAACTTGAAAAGGAAAAGTCAGAGGTGTTAAAAGAACTTAAGCCCTATTTTCGAAGAGATCTTTCGGCAGAGGCAAAACAGAAAGATCAACTGTTGTCGGATTTTGCAAAACGATGGAAAACAAAATATCCCGATGACGACCTGGAAAACAAAAAATATCTGCAGAATAAAAACCTTGCTTCACAACTATTTGATACATTGATGCAGAAGGGTATCCTCGAAAATATTGATATAGTGGATGACCGCACCGGCGGTAAAACCATTTACCTGATCATTGATAATGTGGTGAGTGAACGTCTCGCATCGGGTTTTCTCACCATTGGGGATGTTGATGCTTACATGGACCGGTTTATTCCGCAAAAAAAAATATTTGAACCGGCTTTTGTAAAATCTGTGATTAAAAGTAATCTGATCAGAAATCTTCGATACGATAACGAAACTACAGAAAAAGAAAAAAAAGCTCTACTCGGAAATATATCTCCTACAAGGGGAATGGTTCAAAGCGGTGAACGGATCATTTCGAGAGGTGAGCTGGTTACCGGACCTAAATACCTGGTGCTCGAATCGCTTCGAAAAGATTACGAAAGTAAATTGGGAAGTTCTTTTAAGTATATCGGCATCCTTGCCGGACAAATCATTTTGATGGTTGTTACGATGGCGTCGCTATTCCTGTTCCTCTTTTTTTTCAGGAAAGAAATTTTTGCTGAAACCAAACAAATCGTACTGATCCTGCTATTGATTTTGTTTATGGTTATGGTTACCAGCCTTATGGTAAGGTTCAGTCCGGGCTATGTATATCTGATCCCGGTATGTTTGGTGCCGATCATCATCGGTGTGTTTATGGATTCACGGCTGGCGTTGTTTACGCATCTTACCACCATTATCCTTACAGCTTTTCTCGTTCCGAACAGTTACGAATATGTATTTTTGCAACTTTTTGCCGGTATCGTTACCATATTAAGTACAGTGAGGCTTGACCATCGCTCGCAGTTTTTTTTCACCTCCCTCATGATATTCGTTACGTATTCTTTAATATACACCGGTATGACCCTCATCAAAGAAGGTACACTAACCGATATCAACCTGGTTTATTTCGGCCTGTTCGGAGGCAGTGCTATCCTCACTTTATTCTCCTATCCGGTGATTTTTGTTTTTGAAAAAATATTCGGTTTAATCACCAATGTTACACTTCTTGAACTGTCCAATACGAACAATAAACTGTTACGTGAGCTTGCGTTAAAGGCGCCCGGAACATTTCAGCACTCTATGCAAATGGCTAACCTGGCAGAGGAGGCGATCCATGAAATCGGTGGAAATCCTTTGCTTGTCCGTACAGGTGCCATGTATCACGACATCGGTAAAATGAGGGAACCACTCTATTTTGTCGAAAATCAAACCACAGGTGTAAATCCGCATGATGAGTTAACTTATGAGGAAAGTGCAGAGATCATTGTTGATCATGTTTATCGTGGCATCGACCTTGCTCGAAAACACAACCTGCCTGAACAGATCATCGATTTTATCCGGACACATCACGGCACCCGGAAAGCAGAATATTTTTATACACTTGCCAAAAGGGATAATCCTGACGAAGAAGTTGATGCCGGCGCTTACACCTATCCGGGCCCTGAACCTTATTCGAAAGAAACTGCTGTATTAATGATGGCCGACACCGTAGAAGCTGCTTCAAGAAGTTTGAAAAAGCCGGATGAAGAAGCGATCAATAACCTCGTTGAAAGTGTGATCGATAAACAGATAAGCAGCAGACAATTCGATAATGCGGATATTACTTTTCGTGATATTAGAAAGATCAAACAGCTTTTCAAAAAGAAATTGCTGAATATTTATCACATCCGGATTGAGTATCCTAAATAAAGTCTGAAATTTAAACTGACGTTAATTATCTGCTCAATATAATTTTTCTCAGGCCTGTAAATTCTACAGAGGAGATCTCCAAATAATAAATGCCCGGTTTAAGTTTATCTCCTCCGAAATCTGTTCCATCCCATTCCATCATACTTGTTCCGGATCGAAGAACCTTTTCCTGAACAAGTTGACCCTGGCCGTTAAAAATTTTAATTGGCTTGTCGACTTGTACAACACCCGGAAAGATGATGGTAAGACGGTCTGAAAATGGATTTGGGAAAACAGTTATCAGATCAGCTCCTGATTGACGTGTTATTCCAACGGGTATTGAAGGCTGATACATTGTTTTTCGAAGTATCCATTTATCAGGATCGATCTGCACATCATTCACTTCTTTATTGAGGTCAAATTCAAATTGTTGGGTTTGCTGGTCATTCCAGGCGATAACTGTGGTGTCCGAATTATCGGTAAAACTCACATAAATCCTGACTGGCATTTCAAAAACCGGCCTGTACCCATACAATCCCTCCTGTGCCTGGTAGATCACAACAGACAAATTATTATTTGCTCCCTGGGCATAGTTATAGTGATAAAAAGGCCAGTATTCATCGTAAATCCATTGTTCAAAGAAAAAGTCAAGGTCCATTCCGGAGGAGTTTTCAAAACTTTGCTGAAGGTCGTAGGTGGAGGCATTTTTATAAGCAAAATCCGGATTTTGTGTATAGTCCTTCAGGGCATCAAAGAACATATTATCACCTAAAACTCCTCTTAGCATGTGCACGGTATAAGCACCTTTGGTGTAATATATCGATTGAAATGTATTAAAGGTATCTGCTGCATTCTGGAGGTAGAGTGTTCCACCGTTCCAATATTCATTGGTTTGCATGTTTTGCTTGTATGCATCAAAGCCAGCCTCATGCTCATCCCAAAGTGCCTCCGAATAGGTTGCAAAACCTTCGTTTAGCCAGCAATGATGCCAGTCTGCAAGGGTGATCATATCACCGAACCACATATGCGCTAACTCATGTACACTGGTCATAAACCAACTGGCCGAAAGATTATTCTGTATCGTATTGGTTTGATTTTCGATGGCACCGTAAAAACCAAGTTGTGTCATCCCGTATTTCTCTTCGCTGAAAGGATATGTCCCGAAAATATCCGAAAAAAACTGGATTGCATCCGGTAGCTGGCTTACCCCATTTTGGGCTGACGCCAGGTTCTCCTGAAATACATAATATTCCAGCGGAAAAGTTTCACCTCCGGTGCCGTTGAACTGTTCCTGGAAATGAACATAGTTCGATACAGCAGCCATGATATAGTAGGTAACGATCGGGTAACGGTGCCGCCACTGAAAGGTTTTGGTATCGCCATTGTCGATCACATTTTCGAGTACACCATTTGATATTCCCATCAACTCCTGTCCATTGATCACCTCATCCGGAAGGGTGATGTCCATATACATCGAATCTGGCTTGTCTTCAGGGCCGTCTTTGCAGGGATACCAGTAGTGTGCCAGATAAGGTGTTGATAAAGTTGCAATGATCGGCTCACCATTGCCATGGGATTCATACCGCATTCCTTTATAACCTCCTGCCAATACAGGGATTCCATGATAAGATACGGTAATTTCAAGCTGATCTCCGGGATTGTAATCGCCATCCAGGGTAATGACAATTAAATCGTTATCCTGGTAAAATGATTCAGCAGGTGCGCTGATGGCATCCACATTCAGAGAACTGTTCAGGTTGATTGACACGGTGTTTAAATTTGCAACAACAGGTTCGAATAAAATCGAAACATCGCCCTCCACCCAGGGAGCATATACACCGATCTCAATATCGATGTAATAAAACAGAACATTTATATTGGTATCTCCTTTTACTTTTTGACTGTAGTTCAGAAATTCTTTAAACGTTTGATATTCATTTTGGTAATGGTTTAGAATTTCCGGTGATTTCTGTGAAAACAATCCATTACAGGCTGCAAGCAAAAGAATTGTAAACAAGTATTTAATTCTCATCGTAATTTGTTGATTTTTTGTATTGTTGAAATAGTTTAACGGCTTCAACCGCCTCTTTAACATCATGGACACGTAAAATATTTGCACCGTTCAGCAGGGCCATGGTATTAATAACAGTGGTTCCGTTGAGTGCCGATTCAGGTTTTACCAATAAAACTTTATTGATCATCGATTTGCGTGAGGTGCCTGCCAGGATCGGAAGCCCGAGTTTTGTGTAATGATTGAGACCGGATAGCAGCCTGAAGTTATGATCTACAGTTTTGCCAAAACCGAATCCCGGATCCAGAATTATGTCAGCCGTAAATCCGGCTTGTTTCAGTTTGTGTATTTGTTTTGAGAAAAAGTCGCCCACTTCGCGAATTACATCCTGGTAAACAGGACTTATCTGCATATTGGCCGGTGTACCCTGCATATGCATGATCACATATGGGATATTCAGCTTTGCCATCACCGGTATCATTTCATCATCAATGGTTCCGCCGGAGATATCATTGATCATATCGGCGCCAAGTTCTGCCGCCCACTTTGCAACAGCTGAAAGATAC
This sequence comes from Bacteroidales bacterium, assembly GCA_020438135.1. Lineage (GTDB taxonomy): Bacteria > Bacteroidota > Bacteroidia > Bacteroidales > JAADJA01 > JAADJA01. Next base: position 8,704 of record JAGQVF010000077.1, read on the forward strand.
GTGTCGACAGAAATAGTTGTATCCGGGAAGGTTTTGCGAATTTCTTTCAGTGGTGTTTCCAGTCTTTTGATCTCTTCTTCAGCTCCAATACCCTTACTGCCCGGCCGTGTTGATAAAGCTCCGAGATCAATGATAGCTGCCCCTTCCTCAAGCATTTTATCTACAGCTACCAGATAGTTTTGCCGTAAAAACCGGTTTCCTGAATAAAATGAATCGGTCGTAAGGTTCACGATACCCATCACCACGGGTACCTTAAGATTCAGGCGGTTTGTAGGCGTTGTTATGAACAGGGATTGTTTTTGTAGTTCCGGATTCATGATGATTTTCTTCAAACAGATTACGAAGTTAACCCATTTCCTGCAGATTGAAGCGTAAAACCGTGAACGAACCTTAACAATTATTTACAATTTGGTAAAATCCGTTTTATGAAATAAACCTATTTTTGCCTCAAAGGTTAAGCAACAGGCATGTCAGATACAAATCAGCAATACGAAGAGGTAATAACAAACTGCAGGTCGGTATTCCTCAGCAAAATGAAAGACTATGGAACCGCATGGCGTATTTTGAGAACATCATCCCTCACCGACCAGATTTATATCAAAGCCAACCGTATCAGAAGCATCACTGAAAAAAAAACATCCCGTGTTGATGAAGGAATAAAGCCAGAGTTTGTCGGGATCATTAATTATTCGGTAATGGCTCTAATTCAACTGGAACTGGGGCCTGCCGAAGATACCTCAATGGCAGAAAATAAGGCACTTTCTCTATACGAAAAGCATTTTAAAACAGCCAAAAAGCTGATGGAGGATAAAAATCATGATTATGGGGAAGCCTGGCGAAATATGCGCATCAGTTCGCTCAACGATATTATTTTAATGAAACTGCTGAGAGTGAAACAAATTGAGGATAATGAAGGGAAAACCTTTGTTTCGGAGGGGGTGGATGCCAACTATCACGATATTATAAACTATGCTGTTTTTGCATTGATCATGCTGGAAGAGGCCGGTGAAACCTCAGGTTGATCCCACTTGTAGTGTGCTAATTAGTAATTTGAATTCCGGGTATGACGAAAGAAACGAATCAAAACCTTGCCATAAGCTGGCTTTTATTTTTTGCAGTGCTTGTATCGGGATACCTGATCTCGGTTTTTGAAGCGCTGAATTATTTTTACCTCACAGCACTTATTGGCCTTATTGTAATGATGGTTGTTTTCAACAATCACTTTGTAAGGATCCAGCGATCACTTTTCAGGGTATTTATCGGAACGGTTTTTATATTCAGCGGGATTGTAAAAGGCATCGATCCCGTTGGAACCCAATATCGCATCGAAGATTATTTTATTGCTTTCGGAACTGAATGGGCTTTACCGCTCGCGCTTCCTTTGGCCGTTTTTCTGAGTTCATTTGAGTTTATCCTGGGTGTTACGATCTTGTTTAAAATATGGATGAATGTGTCAGGCTGGCTCCTGGTTCTGGTGATGGGTTTTTTTACGGTCGTAACCATCAATGATGCGGTTAACAATCCTGTTCCTGATTGTGGTTGCTTTGGAGATGCTCTTGTGATTTCCAATTGGCAGACATTGTATAAAAACCTGGTGATCGATGCTATGCTTGTTATCGTATTTCTCGGACGGAGAAAAACAAAACCTCTTTTCAGCTTTGCAGTGGGAAATATTGTTTTCCTGATTTCGCTTGCCGGTTTTGTCTGGTTCCAGATATATAGTATCCGGCATTTGCCTTTTATCGATTTTCGCAACTGGAAAGTGGGTAAAAAACTGGTCCATGAAAACCCTGAACCGGCCAGGTATTACCTCACATATAAAAACAAGAACACAGGAGAGGAGAAAGAATATCTTTCGCCTGATTATCCTTATAACGACACAGCCTGGCTTGCTGAATGGGAATTTGTAAGCCAGCGGACCGTTGACCCGAATCCCCGGTTGCATGATCTCGCTGCTGAAGATATGGAAGGCAACAATGTTACAGAGCAATTAACCGGCAATCCGGGCTATCAGTTTCTGCTGGTGGCTTATAACCTTAATAAATCCAACCAGGAAGCTATGTCAGAAGTAAGGGATCTTGTTGATTCCTGTTATGAAAACGGTATTTCTTTTGCTGTTTTAACTGCCAGCTTGCCTGATGACATCAGCGAATTTCAAGAAAAATACCCGTTGCAGGCAGATTTTTTCCTGGCTGATGATATCACCCTCATGGCCATGATACGATCTAATCCCGGATTGATCCTCCTGAAAAACGGTGTGGTGGCTGATAAGTGGCACTATAATGATTTCCCGAAATTCAACCGGTTGGTTTTGCGATTTCCAGATATGCAACCCTGAGGTGTTGATAATTCATGTAAAAAAATTTCTTCTGTTTACTGATCGGGCTGTGTGTTTACAAGTACCTTTGAAAATCTATTAAAATCTTTAAAAACTGACAATTATGAGAACAAAAATAGTAGCCGGCAATTGGAAAATGAATTTAACTTTCGAACAAGCCGACGACCTGGTTAATGAAATCCTCGATTACCTTAAAGATAATCCAACTGAAAATGGTGTAATAGTTTGTCCGCCTGCTTGTTACCTTGAGCTTGCCTCCGACCTGGCTTTCGAAAGTGAAATGTTTGTCGGTGCTCAGAATATCAGCCAGCATGCATCGGGAGCCTACACAGGCGAAATTTCAGCCGCCATGTTGTTATCGATGGATGTTAATTATGCCATCATCGGTCATAGCGAACGCCGGAAATATTTTGGCGAAAGCAATGAAATGTTAGCTGCTAAGGTTGATCAGGCTTTGAAACACGAAATTTCCCCAATCTTCTGTTGTGGCGAACAGTTGGCAGAAAGACAGCAGGGAAATCATTTCGATGTGGTTAAAAATCAATTGCAGGAATCGGTTTTCCATCTTGATAAAGTTGACTTTGGAAATCTTATCATCGCTTATGAACCTGTGTGGGCAATCGGTACGGGTGAAAATGCCACCCCTGAACAGGCCCAGGAGATGCACTCCTATATCAGGAGCCTGATCCGTGATAAATACAATGAGGAGGTTGCAGAAAATACTACCATTCTTTACGGCGGCAGTTGCAATCCGAAAAATGCAAAAGAACTTTTTGCCAACCCCGATGTAGATGGAGGACTCATTGGTGGTGCTTCTCTGAAATCAGACGATTTTATTAAAATTATCGAAGCGCTTTAAAATTGTTTCATCCGGTTTTTATGAACTACTTTGAAATACATTTTTTTATCGACCCGCTCTCTCCGGGATCGGAAATTCTGATGGCTGAGCTTTCAGAAACCGGATACGAAAGTTTCATGGAAGTGGAAGAAGGATTGCTGGCATATATACCCGAAAATATTTTTAAAGAGTCTGATATCAAAAGAGTTGCTGAAAAACTGGAACCTCAGTTTTCAATTTCATGGAAGGCTCATCAGGTTCCTGATCAAAACTGGAATAAAGTTTGGGAATCGGATTATCAGCCTGTGGTAATCAAAAACAGCATTTATATTTATGCTCCTTTCCACCAGGTGAACGATTCGTATACATATCAGATTGAAATTGAACCCAGAATGTCGTTTGGAACAGCACATCACGAAACAACTTCCCTGATGATGGAGTGGATGCTTCAGGAAGATCTCACGGGAAAAACTGTTCTCGATATGGGTTGCGGCACTGGTATACTTGCCATACTCGCTGAAATGATGGGTGCTGCAAAGGTGGTAGCCATCGACAACGATTCAAATGCCGTTGATAATTGTCGCGATAACATCAAAAAAAATAAATGCAAAAAGATTGGCGTTTTGTTGGGTGATTCCTCTGCAATAACAGGATCATTTGATCTGATCCTGGCAAATATCAATACCAATATTTTGTTGGCTGATATAGAGATATACAGCAAATCATTAGCCAGGGGAGGAGTTTTACTGTTAAGTGGATTTTATAAAAGCGACTTTCAAAAAATTGCAGACAAATCGAAATACAATGGAATCCACACCGAAGGGTTGCTGGAGAAAAATAACTGGGTCGCTGCCAGGTTTATCAAGTCCTGATTTTTATTATGGATAGAAAACTTATCATTTTTATACTTTTTTACGCGGTTGTAATTGTTTCACCGCCTCTTTTTTCACAAAAGTTTTCTGAGTTTTCACAGAATTCTGAGGAGTTTCTCGATCAGCTCGATAATCTTTTTTCACAGGTAAACAGCAAAGAAGATAAAGACGCCAGTGAAGATATGTTGGAACAATATATCGAATACTGGAATACCGGAGTCTTTACAAAAGAGATGAAGATCAGGATGAACGAAACCTGTAATCTTATGCTCAAACGCCGGATGAAAGCCTATCCGGATTTTTATAACTATTTGTCCGCCAATATGGGACTAATGGATTACGATCACCCGATTGAAAGTTATGAAGCCTGGAACAAGAGTGTTGATGAGTTGGTTAATGACAAAAGAAGTTCACAACCCATTAAAAAATTTCTGGAAACAAGTTACCGGTTGCTTTATGGCAATATTTTATACGAATCCAGAGCAACAGCCTGGAAATCGAGTACCTACGAATTTGTTTTTGAATACGATAGTGTCCCGAAAGTTGTTTTCGATGATCTCGATCTTACTTGTACGGCCTACAGCGATAGTTCTGTCATTTTTAATACGAAAGGGATTTATTATCCCATCGATAACTATTGGATCGGGGAAAAAGGAAAAGTTGACTGGAGAAGAGCGGGTTATGCTTCCGATAAAGTATATGCTGAACTGGGCAGCTATACCATAAGTTTGAGCTTTTCGAGGTTTAGTGCAGATTCTGTTAAATTTTATCATAAAGATTATTGGGAAAAACCGTTATTGGGAAGCCTTGAAGAAAAAGTACTTGCCAACGTAACAGAAGAAAAAGCAACCTATCCGCAGTTTGTCTCCTACAACACTGAGGTTGAGATCAGGTCGGTGTATAAGGACGTAGATTATCTCGGCGGTATTGAAGTCAGAGGACGGAAACTGATTGGTATCGGACATGAAGGAAAACTTGCTTCTCTCACTTTTAAAAAGGATAAAAGGGAATTTATCAAGGTTTTATCGGATAATTATATAATTTATCCTGACAAGGTATCATCAGCATTTGCTACGGCAACCATTCATTTTGAGGAGGATTCGGTTTTTCATCCCGGCGTAAAACTGAACTATGTGGCGGATATCAGAGAATTGTCGCTGATCCGCGCAGGAGAGGGAAGCTCTAAAAGTCCTTTTTATGATAGTTTCCACAACCTCGACATCTATTCTGAGGCGATCTACTGGAAAATGGATGATCCCTACATCAACTTTGAACCGGTGAAGGGTTCGCTCGGTTTGGGACGGGCTACCTTTGAATCGAGCAACTACTTTTCCAAACCGAGGTATCTGAAACTACAGGGTATTGATCTAACCAATCCCCTCAATGTAATTAAAGAATACGCCAATAAGTATAATGTGAGTGAAGTATCGGTTCAGGGATTAGCCGAAGAAATGAGAATACCCCAGGACCAGGTTATTGCCCTGCTGGTAAATCTCTCAAACCAGGGTTTTGTAATTTATGAAAGAGAAGATAAAAAAGCACGCATCAAGGATAAATTGTTCGATTATATTGATGCGGTAAATAAAAAAATTGACTACGACGTAATTCAATTTAATTCCGAAACCTATGGTACTCAAAATGCATCGCTCGAACTGGATAGTTTCGATCTTAAATTATACGGAGTTAAATACTTCTTCCTGAGCGATTCACAAAACGTTTTTATATTCCCGAACAATCAGCAGCTAATTGTTAAAAGAGGGATGGATTTTGTGTTTTCGGGAAGGGTGCATGCCGGAACATTCGATTTTTATGCACGACAGGTAAATTTTAATTACGATCAGTTTAAAATGGACATGCCTGTTATCGACTCCATGAGTTTTCATGTTCCCAGTTTTGAGAAAGATGAATACGGCAGACGAAAGCAGAAAAAAGTCAGGAATGTTATCTCAGATCTGGGTGGCGATCTTTACATCGACGATCCGAACAACAAATCGGGGTTGAAAAACTTTCCGAAGTACCCGATCTTTTCAAGTACCAAGGATGCCTATGTTTATTATGACGATCCCTCCATATTTAACGGAGTTTATGAGAGGGATAAGTTCTATTTTTACCTCTACCCGTTCACCATCGACAGCCTGGATAATTTTAAAACAGAGCTTTTGCAATTTGAAGGATACCTGGCATCAGCAGGAATATTTCCTGATATAGAAGACACCCTGCGTGTGCAACGTGATTATTCGCTTGGATTCGAAACCCAAACACCTGAAGCAGGATTTGATACCTACGGAGGAAAAGGAACTTACTTTGCCAAAATCAAACTTAGCAATGAAGGTTTGAGAGGAAACGGTTTTTTGAAATATCTCACATCAACCTCCTGGTCGGGCGATTACAGGTTTTTCCCGGATTCCTGTACCACCCTGGCTGACAAATTTATCATCGATGAACAGTTAACACCCGTAGAATACCCGCAGGTGAGTGCCATCAATGTGTTTCAGCATTGGCGACCGTACGAGGATTATATGACGGTGAAATACACAGATATCCCCATCGATATGTTCAATCAGCAATCGCATTTGCTTGGCAAACTCGTGCTTTCGCCGGCAAGCTTAAGAGGTGCCGGGCTCATGAGCTTTGAAGATGCGGAAATGCGATCTAAAATGTACAATTTTAAACAGCATGAGATTTTTGCCGATTCAGCCGACTTTAGTCTTAAATCTGCTGAATATATACAGTCGGCATTTGCGACCAATAATTATAAATCGCATATCGATTTCAATGAACGGATGGGGAATTTCGTGTCGAACGGGGGTGCCTCCTTTGTTGAGTTTCCGATTAATCAATACATCTGTTTGATCGACGAATTCGACTGGTTTATGGATTCTTATGAAATTGCAATCGGCAGCACTGATCGTGAAGCAGAAATGGCACAATATAATAACCTGACCATCCGAGAACTCATTGATGTTCCGTTGAAGGGATCAGAGTTTATCTCCATACATCCAGAGCAGGATTCTTTGCGTTTTATTTCTACCACAGCCAACTATAATCTCAAAGAGTATACTTTATATGCCGATGACGTGAAATATTTGCGTGTAGCTGATGCGGCTATTTTTCCTGCCGATCGAAAAATTGTGATAAAACCGGATGCCAAAATGAATACAATTGCAAACGCGAAAATTCTGGCCAACACCGTAACCCGCTACCACGAAATTTATGATGCAGTGATTGATGTTAAAGGACGCAAAAAATATATAGGGATCGGAAACTATGATTATGTGGATGAAAATGATCAACGGCAGCAGGTGTTTTTACGTGAGTTAGGAGTTGATGCTACCTATCAGACCGTTGGTAGCGGGAAAGTGTCGGACACAACCGGCTTTAAGCTTAGCAAGGATTTTTATTTCACAGGAAACATCAATCTTTCGGCCAATAATGAATTTCTCAATTTTGACGGTGGATTCCGTATCCGCGAAACATGTAACAGAGAGATCGGTAAATGGGTGAAATTTAATTCCGATATCAATCCCAAGGATATCTATATTGACATTGTGCCGGATCTGTTCTCGATCAATCAGGATAAAATCGAAACGGCTATCATGTTTTCTAACGAGCTGAACCAGTTTTATTCTGGATTCCTGCGGCAGAAAAAGGCACAGAGCGATCAGATAGTATTTAAATCCAATGGTTATATTCGTTACGACAAGTTTATGGATGAATATGATATTGGTAGTAAGGAAAAACTAAAGGGATTGACACTTGAAGGAAATGAATTATCACTTAACAGACGCGAATGTATTTTGGCAGGCGAAGGTAAACTTGACCTCGGGGCAGTTTTGGGCCGTGTTGAGCTGGAATCATATGGTAATATTAAACACTTTATGATACCCGATTCAACACAGTTTAACCTTGTTCTGACCATTGACTTCCCCTTTGATCAGAAAGCACTTGAATTCGTTTCCAATAGTTTGGCTGAACAGAATCTGAAAGCAGTTGATATTACCAGACCGGTTTTCCTGAAAGCACTTACAGATATTCTCGGTGCCAAAGAGGCTGAAAAAATCGTTTCGGATATCAAACTGTTTGGAAAGTTCAGGAAATATCCATCAGATCTTGAAAAAACGTTTGTTCTTTCTGATGTAAGACTCAGGTGGAATTATGCAACCCGTTCGTTTATTAGCTACGGACCATTGGGATTGAGTAGTGTTGGTAAACAACAGGTCAACAAATATGTAAAAGGTTATGTGGAAGTTCAGCGCATGCGGACGGGTGATGTTTTAAACATTTATATTGAATTTGACGATGGACGTAAATGGTATTATTTCAACTACCGGAATAACCTTATGCAAACCATCTCTTCCGATACTGAATACAATAACTACATTCGCGATTTGAAAGATGATAAACGAAAAGTAAAGAAGGACAAGGAAGGAGAAGAGTACAGTTTTATCATTTCGAATCTCCGGAAAAAGACAGATTTCCTGAGACGCGTAGTAGAGCAATAAACACAGTGTTATGATTTGGATAATTGTAGCAATAATTCTGGCTTATCTCATAGGTTCAATACCCACATCGGTGTGGATTGGCCGGATGTTTTACAATGTGGATGTAAGAACCCAGGGAAGTGGAAATGCAGGAGCCACCAATACCATCAGGGTATTGGGATTAAAAGCAGGTATTCCTGTATTGCTTATCGATGTTTTCAAAGGTTGGTTATCGGTTTTTATTGCCCACTTTTTTTACACTGAAACCGGAACATTTCCTGATTTGGTTGACCTTAAAATTATGCTGGCATCAGCAGCGGTTATCGGCCATGTTTTTCCGGTTTATGTTGGCTTTAAAGGCGGTAAGGGAATTGCGACCTTATTGGGTATCGGTTTGGCTCTTTATCCCACAGCCGCCCTGATTACACTCGGAATATTTATTATTGTTTTTATTTCAACCCGCTATGTTTCACTTGGGTCAATTATCGCTACTGTTACTTTTCCCATCACCGAAATTTTGGTACTCGGACACGATACATATATAAGTTTAATGATCCTGGCCGTGGCTGTTGCTATTTTTGGACCGCTTACCCATCGTAAAAATATCCGTAGACTTATTCGCGGTGAGGAATCGAAATTCACTTTCCGGAAAAAGAAAAAAGGTTCAGGGTAATCAACTGAATTTTCAATGTTCTGTTCTCCGATTATGGAGATTATATTATTTTGAAACCAACCGGACTACCAGAAGTTTTTTAAGCACAGTTAAATCGAAAAGAGTTTCACAAAAATACCTGGTAATTAACTGAAATTCAGGTTGTAGGTTGTTTTAATCAAGGTGAGATAGCTGAATTTTCCTCCCCGATTTTACAGGTAATCAGAGATTTTTAATCTGCAAGTTATTAAACAGAATAAGCCCTGAATCAGGTTGAAATGTCTGTTTAATGCTCAGACAATGAGCACTTTAAGACTCGTATTAGTCCATTTGGCTATAATTGTTAATAAGTTTTTTGTATCCTGTGTAAAAAACTCAATATCAATTAGATATATCGAATGGTATAAACATTGATTAGGAGATGTTGAATATTGAAATTCATGCATTCAGACAAAGCACATACAGTTCTACGGAATTTCACAAAAAATCTCAACATGCTACCCTCTACAAGCAAGTGGCTGTCCCTGTTCTTATTTGTGTTAATAATCTTTATATCAGTTGCTTATGGGCAACAGCCAAATCAACAGGAAAGTGATGTAATAGCGAAAGCACAATCACTTTTTAACGAAAAAAAATACCAGGAAGCGCTTCCATTATTTGCACAACTCGTCAGTGTCCATCCTGAAAATCCGGAGTATAATTACAAATTCGGAGTGTGTACCTTTCATGGCGACAGAAGCGACCGGAGAAGACCTATCAGATACCTGAGCAATGCCTTAAAAAGTATGGGAAGTGATCCGCAACTTCATTATTACCTTGGAATGGCATACTACCAAAATGAAGAGTTTGCTGAGGCAATGAAATTTCTGAACCTTTACCTGGCTAAACTGGATGCCGGATCACCAGAACGGCCTGTTATTCTCGAAAAAGTGAATGCGTGTTTAAATGGATTGAGTCTAGAACATTCAAATATCATTGAAGAATTCGTTGTGACTGCAGAATTCCAGAAAGATAATTTTCACAGAGCATACCGGGCTGACGAGTTCAGTGGGATGTTAATATTAAAACCCGATAATTTCATTTCACCCAAAGAAAAAAGTGAAGGGACCAATAGTTTCGTATATATCTCGGAACCAAGAGGAACAATTTATTTTTCTGGTTACGAATCTGCATCCACTGGTCAGCTCGATCTGTTTAAAGTTAAAATGCTCGAAAACGGAGATTGGGGTACGCCCGAAAAAATTTCGGATGTAATCAATACCAACTTTGATGAATCGTACCCGGTTTTAACAGATTACGGCACCACCCTCTATTTTTGTTCAAAGGGCCATAATTCGATTGGTGGATACGATGTGTTCAGATCTAAACTCGATACTGCTTCTGGTAAGTTCGAAACTCCTGAAAATCTTGGTAAAGGGGTGAATTCTCCTTTCAACGATATTTTATACATCCCCGACAAAACTGGCAGGTTTGCTTACTTCGCTTCTGACAGGGATAATCTGAACAATGGTATCAATGTGTATAAGATCAGGATTATCGAAAATCCATTTGGCCAACAGGAGGTATTGCTAGTTGACAACAGCAGCTCATCTGCAACCGGAAAAGATGTTGAAAATACGGAGGCAGAAGATGCCTTAAACACAAATAGATCACAAGGACCGGAGGTAATTGCCAGCACCAAGGACCCTGAACTGGCTCCATCTGAAAAGGCTGAAAAACTGATGAATAAACGAACCATGGTTCATCAACTTGCTGATACGGCCTACATCCTTGTGGCGCAAACCAAGGATCTGATACGCAGCCTTACCAATAAACGTGATCGTGCAAATGCAATTTCAACGGGTAAATCGGAAACCGCTAAAAAACTTGAGATAGAATTTGATGAGTTGATTGATAACCTTGTTTTTATTGATGAAGACGATATGTTTGAAAAGCAACTTGGAAAAGCAATTGAGATCAAAAAGAAAATCTTCCAAAACAGGGCACGGGCGGACTATGCCAACCTTATTGCCTGGAATTATGGCAAACAAATCAAGATTAAAGACAAGGAACTGGAAGAGTTTAAAAAGAAAGCCGGAGAGGTTCAAACCCTTTCACTGAGTACCGAGTATGATAAAACTACAACCGTTTATAACGAGCTGATGAATCAATATAAGGTGGCTGACTCACTTTCGGATTATTCGGTTTATTTGTTGAAAATAAATTCAGATGAAGCCGTTTTTGATGTTCCGGAATCGGAGCTTGCATTTGCCGGTGAATTGCGCACATCTTATCAAAACAATACCCTGTTTGCAAGAACCGGGGCGAAGGCCAATACCCAGGTTATTTCTATTGATCCTTCGGAATTACTGGGAAAATCTGAAAATAAACCTGCCAGGAAATTTGATGATGCTCCTATCATCAAATTGTATGATCAGGTTGAGGCTGTTCATTTTGTAGCCGGCAATGGAATTTTGATTGACGAAGATATTCAGATTGATTTAAGTATCGATGCTGTTGAACCAGCTCAATTGGTAGATTTTGTTACCGCTGATTTCATTAACATCGCTTATTATGATGAAGAAATAGCCGAAATTGATTTTGCAATTGATGCCATCGATCCTTATAAACAAATTGAAGAAATTGCATTTTCGGATGTTCAGAACAATACGGGATTTGATAATGAAGATCTGGAAATAAGTTTTGTGGTGGATATAGTTCCTGCTGCAAAACTAATTCAACAAGTTGCTTTTAATCAATCGGTTGACATTAACATTGAAGTAGCTGAGCTGGAAATTGGCTTTGGTGTTGATGCTATTGAGCCAACATCCCTTGTGCAGCAAATAGATGCCAGTTATGATCCTATTGCATTTTTTGAAGATGAGGAGATAGAGATAAATAATAATACAGATATTATTGAGCCGACAGCTTTGGTTGAATTGGTGGCTTATACCAATCAGGTAGTTTTACCCGATCTCGAGAATGAACTGGAAATTGACTCTGGCTTTGATGCTGTTACTCCGGAACCTGTGGTAGAGAGTATTGCATGGACTGATCAGGTGCAAATTGAAATAACCGAAACACCCGACATTCAACTTTCAAATGAAATAGTTGTGGTTTCTCCTGTCGAATTTAATCCGGCATCGTACGCTGAGGTTGTGATAGACGAAACTCCTGAGATCAGTGAGAATTCTGAAGACTTTAAATTAGAAGCTACCGATCAGGTCGAATCCATTACATTCGATTTCCGGGTGTTTGAAGTGCCTGACGAATCTATTTATATCTCTGAGGATATACAAATTGCAGCAGCGATTGAAACGATTGCATTTATAGATCATGGATTTGATATCCCCGAAGAAAATCTTGAAATAGTAACGGAAGAAACAAATCCTGAAAATGTTGAATGGGCGCTCGTTCAACCTGTTACCATCGGGGAAAACGAGTTGAAAATGGATGTTGCTGCAATTGATGAAGATCTTTACATCAGTCGTGAATCACTCGAACCAATCCCTGTTGTTCAGCCGGTATTCCCGGATGATCTGGCATACAAAGGAATTGAAATTGAAGAAGAAAACCTTGAAATAGGTTTGAGAAACAATGCCATTAAAGCCACCGGAATAATCAGGTTGACTGAACCTGTTTACCAGGAAAATCTGACTTTTGTGCCGGTTACCATTGATGAGGAGCCTGAAATTGATTTCGCCATTGATGCTTTTCAACCGGTTAATCTTACTCAGCAAATAGCCTTTTCAGAAAATCCATCAAAACTTGAAATTGGTGAAGATGAGATTGAGATCAGTTTTTATATCGATCAAATTCACAAAGCACAACTGGCTGTGGTTGACGGCATAATGGATCAAACTAAACCGGTAATGGTTGAATCAATTAGTCAGATGCCTGCGATAGGCACCGAATTGTTCTACCTTCGCGAATCAATGTCGATCGCTAATGATATTGAAACAAGCCGGACTGACTATGAATTGCTGAAAATTGCTTTAACTGATCCCGGCCAACTATCGTATGAAGAACTGCTGTTTTCTGCAAGTCTGGCTCCCAAACCTGAAGATAAACTGGCTATTTACAATCAGGCTTTTATCCATCTTCACAGAGATTGGAGAGCTTTCAATAACGCAGCAGTTACAGCTATGAATATGAAAGATTTTGATAAAGCTGAATGTTACTTATACCAGGCTTCACTGATTTCGGAAGATAACGGCAAGATCCAAAACAATATGGGTATTCTGGCTTGTTACCTGAAACATTATAATGAAGCCGAAACGTATTTTATCGCTGCCAGCAACCTGGGTGTTGATGCTGATTATAACCTGTCAGTTATTAAAAACATGACCCAGTCTCATGAAAGCACACCCGACAGGCTGCAGGAAGAAATTGGTGAACATAAATATTATGAAGTGCTTGGTGAAGCAATCAACCCAACACTCAAGGATTAAGAATCGGGAGTTTACTACATTATATAAGCAAGGCCGGATTTTTTCCGGTCTTTTTTTATGCCGCATTATGTTATAAAAATGTTAAGAAAACAATGGGAGATATCCGATTCGAATTAAAAAAAATAATACTTTTACCATCCTTATTTTGATCATTTAATCCGTAAACAAAGTAGTATGAAGTTTATTGTTTCAAGCACGGTATTATTGAAAAATCTGCAAATGATTAGTGGTGTGATCAATCCGAGTAACACCCTCCCGATTCTTGATGATTTTCTGTTTGAATTGCAGGAAAGGAGCCTGAAAATTACAGCCTCTGATCTTGAAACTACCATGTCGGTAACTGTTCCATTGGATATGGCAGAAAATCCTGGTCTGGTAACCATTCCTGCAAAAATTCTGCTCGATACCCTGAAAACATTTGCAGATGTGCCACTAACCATCACCATTGATGATGATTCGCTTGGCATTGAGATTTCTGCCGGAGATGGTAAATTTAAACTTTCAGGTCATAAAAGTGACGAGTTTCCTGAAACTCCCGCAATTGAGGAGCCAACAATCATTAAAATGAATTCGGAAGTTTTGAGAAGTGCTTTCAACAAAACTTTGTTTGCAACAGGAAATGATGAATTAAGACCGGTGATGTCAGGTGTATTTTGCGAACTGGCTCCGGAAGACCTGACCTTTGTCGCAACCGATGCTCACAAACTGGTCAGATATAAAAGAACAGATGCAAATGCTGAAAGTGTAGCATCGTTTATTCTCCCCAAAAAGCCTCTCAATCAACTGAAAAATATTTTACCTGATGATGCGGATGTTACCATTGAATACGATCAAACCAATGCCTGTTTCAGGTATGAAAATGTTCACCTTGTTTGCCGTTTGATAGAAGGGAAATATCCAAATTACGATGCAGTTATACCCAAAGATAATCCCAATAAACTGATTATTGACAGGTCTCCCTTTATCAATTCCATCAGGCGTGTATCCCTATATGCTAATCAGTCGACTAACCAGGTCCGGTTGAAAATTTCCGGTAAGGAACTTACTCTTTCTGCTGAAGATATTGACTATGCCAATGAAGCGAAAGAACGACTCACCTGTAATTATGAAGGTGAGGATATGGAAATCGGATTCAATTCCAAGTTTTTGCTGGATATGCTTAATAACCTTGGAGCTGAAAGTATTAAACTGGAAATGTCGGCGCCAAATCGTGCAGGCATACTGATGCCGGTTGACCCCGACAACAAAGACGAAGATATTCTGATGCTGGTTATGCCGGTTATGCTGAATCAGTAAATTTTTACCTGTCAGTTTTTATTGTTATCAATGATTGATCCCGATTTCTCAGGATTTAACAGATTATTTTATGCGTGTAATTGTTCTAGGTGGTAGCGGCTTTATCGGAAATTCTTTGCTAAAATTGCCGGAAATGCAAAAGCATGAGGCCATTGTGGTAACAAGGAATCCCCAGCATATTAAAAAATATGCCGACCGGGGAATTGAAGCCGTTGTTTGGGATTACGCTACCAATAGTTTGTTAAAACCTTACCTTCAGGGGCATTATGCCATTATTAATCTTGCAGGTGAAAACATCGGCGGACTTTGGACAGGTGCCCACAAAAAGAGAATCATGCAATCGCGAAGAAAAATTGCTTTGAAACTTTCTGAGCTGGTAAATTCCTCGGTTGTTAAACCGGAGGTGATAATCCAGGCTTCGGCATCAGGCTATTATGGATCGCAGGGCGAAAAGGAAATTGATGAGCAACATAAAAAGGGTAAAGGTTTTTTATCAGATGTGGCTGCTATAACTGAAGAATCTCTTCAAATTAAATCAGATAAAACCAGAGTCATTTATATTCGCACAGGTATCGTTCTGGGAAAAGGCGGAGGCTTTGTGAAAAGGCTGTTTATCCCTTTCAAACTTTATCTTGGGGGCCACTTTGGAAGAGGTAAACAATGGTTGCCCTGGATCCATCGTTATGATGAAGTGAAGGCCATTTCATTTCTCCTGGATAAGCCTGGTTCCCATGGGGTGTATAACCTCTGTTCGCCGAACCCGGTGAGAATGCGTCATTTTTGTAAAATTTTCGGAAAAATTCTTTATCGCCCTTCCTGGCTTCATATTCCCGCCTTTTTATTAAAACTTGTTTTGGGTGATTTCGCGAGAGAACTGCTCCTTACAAGTGTAAAAATGAAACCCGAACGTCTGCTCAAAGAAGGTTTTCATTTTGAGTTCACCGATCCTGAAGTAGCCCTTAAAGATCTTTTTTCTGAAAATGGCTGAAATTGACGGGACTAAATACCTGTATAATAACAATGTTTTTCCAACGAAAGATATGGACGAATTTTCGCATCCGCCATATCACAACGATACCATTTATGAAGTGATCAGACTGGAGGAAAGTGTTCCGCTTTTTCTGGAAGATTATCTTAACCGGCTTGAAAATTCATTCGGATTAAACAGGTTACAAATTCCTTATTCAAGGACTGAAATTAAGGCCTCTATTAAAAAACTGGCTGAACTGAATGCTTGTACTGAAGGACCGGTCAAGCTGTTATTCGGAAATGGGAACCCGCGCTATTTCATGCTCTACATGATGAAACCTCACCTTCCAAAACCGGAAGAATATCAAACCGGTGTTCGTACAATTTTCTTACATGAGACGCGACTGAATCCCAACGCAAAAAATCTAAATACCTCCCTCAGAAATCGTTCAGAAAAAATGCTGGCTGATGCTGATGCTTACGAATCAATACTTGTGAATGAGGATGGATGGATTACGGAAGGTAGCAGATCGAATATCTTTTTTACCAGGGGTCATGAAATATTTACAACGCCTGATTATTTGATCCTTCCGGGAATAACCCGTAAAAAAGTTCTGAAAATACTTAACGATAGCGGGTTTCAGATTACTTTCGCAACCATCAGACCAGCGGATCTGCCGGGCTTCAATTCATGTTTTTTAACGGGTACAACCCGCAAAATAGTTCCTGTCCGATCCATCGGTGAATATAACTTTTCAGTAAAAGAACCTGTTTTGGATCAAATCTCGAAACGATTTGAAGAGTTTGTCGGTGATTACATCAGTGGGAGTAAATAAACGGATCAATCAAGTTTTATAAACTTCAAACAGGTTTGAATGCCGTTAATTGAAATTTTGCAGAAATACATTCCACCTTGTAACGAACTTAATGCTTCGATTTTATAGTTGTGGGGGTTATTATTTTCTAAAATTTCCAATGTTCTGTAATAAACTGAATTTCCAGAAAGGTCAAAAATTTGAAGTTTGCATTCTGAAGTTGCCGGTGCAGATACAGAAATACAAAATTCATCATAAACCGGATTTGGTTTAATTTCTACATCTATCTGATCGTTCATTCGAAGTGCCTGCATTCCGGTATTTACGGGAGGGAAGGCAATATCAACGATTGCCCCTTCAATCACTGTAAGCCCGTATGGAATTTCATCTGGAAGTAGGTACCACCCATTGTAACTACCGCCCCATCCGAAATTCAGATGAAAATAAGTATCCGTATTATATCCGTCGATCACAAGGTTGTGCCCCATGGTTCCTGCAGGGTCAACTACTGCCAGATGAACGGGGCGACCTTCCATCATGTTTTTTGCAATTTCGGTGTAAAGGTTGGTGTCTGAATCGTTTAACAGGTTAGCCGACTCAAACCCGAATTTCATATAGGCATCATAAGCCTGTATCACACCGAAAGTTCCCGAAATAGATGAGGTATAAACCTGTTTTGCCGCCACGCCACAAGCATAATTCAATGCTGCTTTCAGTTCTGGCTTAAGTGGTGATTGAGTTTCAAATGAACCGGAAATCGTATCGAACCAGGCATTCAATTGAGGAAACGATGGAAAATCTCTGATTTCAAAATCATCGTCAATCCAATAATTCCTTCCTGAATAGGAGTGATAATAATCGTCTTCATCATCGAAAATAGTTTCATTTAAAGTTTGATAGTAGTTCACGATTTGAGCCATTGCAACAGCGGGGCAACCTGCTATACTTCGTTGATTCGTCACAGGATCCACCGGGCAGAAATTGTTATAGGGGGCATTTTGGGTCCAGTTGGTTTCGAGCCAGCCACCTGTTATAGTGGTGCCTTCAGGGGGCCATTGCTCGAATTTATTCATCATATGCATGTTGCAGGTGCTGAGGTTTTTCCATTGTTTCAATCGTTGATACAGTTTCTCCTGCGGAATTAGGTTAACCAGTGCCAAACGAAATTCAACATCGGTTTTGAGATAATCGATCAGTAAATTTTCAAATCCTGAATTTTCAGTGGCATTGTTCTCAAACGAATAGGCCAAAACAGGCGGCAGGTTGTTATCAGCAGAAACAGCAATAAAACCTGTTGGCATAAGATTGAACAGGTAAAACAGGTTTCGTCCGTTTTTGTCTGAAATAGTTTGTGGTACACCGTCAAACGAGAACGAGTGGTGCTTTGTTAGAAGAATCATTTTATTGAACGCTGTTTCTTTAGCAATTGAAACAGTTACCGGTTTAGATTTTACCTGGATATAGATAACTGAAAATATTAGAAATGGTAGAAGATTGATAATTTTCATGCTGACCTTTTTTTTGTGAAGATGTAAAAGTAGATATCTTTTCAAATATATGCAAAACATTTATATATATACAAAGATGTGATTATTTATATATTATCCGGTATCCAAGCGAATGCCTACCTTTGTTGAAAATCTTAAGAATGGCTAAAAAGTTTAAAGACCGGCAGGGAATTGTGTATTCGACTAAGCCGGATTATGAATATCACTATGATGCAAACGAAGAACAGGAAACACTGCCACCGCAGCAACAGGATTTGAGAGTAAGTCTTGATAAAAAACAAAGAAAAGGTAAGGCTGTTACACTGGTTACCGGATTTGTTGGAGCCGATGCAGATTTGAAAGAGCTCGGTAAACTCCTCAAATCGAAATGCGGAGTTGGCGGAACTTCAAAAGATGGCGAAATTCTGATACAGGGTGATTTCAGAGAAAAGATAATTGAATTGCTACAAAAAGAAGGTTATAAAGTAAAACGTTCCGGTGGCTGATATGTTAATCGTTCAGGATTCCCTCACACAGCCAGTTGGCTACAGCCTGCCGGTTATCCTCCACCACGAACCTTTGCTGGTCCTTAAAATTCCTGATATTTCCCAATTCTGCATACACTGCAACCGGGTATGTTTCACGAAGCATATGGAGATTCCTCGGTTTTACAGTTCCTGAATATCCCCTTCCTTTCTGGTGATATGCATATTTTTTTTCGATGGTATTTCGAAGTGTTTCTGCCAGTTTTTTCCCCTGGCTGCTTTTCGGATTGTGATAAAAAAACATATCAATTCTCTGTCCTTTTGCCCGGCTATCCACATGAATAATAATAGCCCGTTGTTTTTTCGCGCCTTCGATTTTGTGTTTTGAGTATAATTCGTTGATCGCCTTTACCCTTTGGTTGAGCCTGCGCACCTGGTTCAATGGTATTTCCAGGTCGGGATAACAAACCTCGTCTTTATCGGCTTTCAACACCGCTTCGTTTCGAATACCGTCATTGGGATCACGGTTTATCATATACACGGTTGCATCGTGCTGCAAAAGATTCCGGGCAAGGCGTAATGCAATATCGTATGCATATTCATCCTCACACAAGGGCTGACCACCATAATCTCCAATTGCACCCGGATCAGGGCCGCCATGTCCTGCCACAATATAATAAACTTCATCTTTGAGCCGGTCATCGATTAGTTCCACCGATTCATAATCTTTCCCGAATATTGGGAAAATGCCTTTGAGATTGGGGTTTGCTGGTTCTTTCCCGGCAATCTGGGTTACATTCGGCATTATTTCGGGAACCCATAAAATAAGGTCATCCCTGTAATCCGAATTTCTGTTGCCCGCTGATTGCATCTGTTCGTTATACTTTTGGATCGAAACAGCATAATCATAATCGTCGTTCCCGATTGTTGTCCTGATACTCGTACCGTTGTATTTATACACCCTGATGGGTAGTTTGTATTCCTTATTTTTTAACAGGTTCAGATCAGCCAGATCATTGATTTCCCTGAATAGTTGAAGCGTGGCAATGTCGCGTCCCAACCCGTATCTTTCAAGAAAAGAGTAAGCCCCTTCCCCTGCCTTAACGGTGGATTTCAGGTAGGTATACTCCTGGGCGAAGATAGGGCTCGAAATAAACAATATAAAACTTATGTACAAAACTCGGATTAACATATTCAGTGTTGCTGTTTGATTAATAAATCACTGTAGGAAGCGGATTCAAGATCATTTTGATGGATATGCAGTTTGTGCATCATTAATTGGCAATCTTTACGCAACTGCACTTCATCACTGTTGCCTTCACGGTCGATGGCTTCTATTTCAACGAAAGAACCCAGATCTTTCACTTCATCAATATGAAATTTGATATGCCCGATAAAAAAGATCTTTCTTCGTTTATCAACGATTGTCAAAATCCCGATTGATTTTTCAAGTATCGGTTTCAGGGAAGCATTTGGCTTGGTTTCGTACAACATTACCTGCGAAACCTTTGGTTCAGCCTGGTTGTTTCGGTTGTAAAAAATAAGTGCGTTTTCGATGTTTCCTTCCCGAAGTTTTAACCTTCCGCTTTTAACTTTAAAATATGTATCAATTTGATGATCCAATCCCACAAAATCGGCATGTAAATCCCTGAGTATTTTTTCGACCTCATCCGGATTTTTACATTTTGCTTTTATTTCAACATTGATAAATCCCACAGCCTGTATGAATTATTGCAAAGTTATTGGCTTTACCTGCCGGACTGAGATCAAATTCGCTGAAAATATTAAAAGTCTTATTAACAATCGAGATATTAAGTTGAAATGGAAAAAACGGAATGGTGCAAAAGAATTTTAGTCAATCCAGTAAATTAAGTCGATCTATTAAACTTAGTCACCCAAAACAATCAACTCAATAGCTTTTTCCATGATGGCATCAACCCCTGCTGATTCTTCAGCCGGATCCATCCATACAGTTATGTCAGGAGGTACACCATTTTCCCAGTTTTCGCCATCTGGAGTAAAGGTGCGGCTTACGGAAAAACGATAACCCCATCCGTTGGGCAGTTCAAAACCGGCAGGAGATCCCAATCCGCCTCCGGTTGTATCCCCAACCTGTATCACATGAGGAAAAGCTTTCATAGCAGTAGCGAAAAAGGAGGTAGCGCTAAAACAACCTCTGTTCGTAAGAAGGATTACAGTTTTGTTGTATCGATGGGCACCTGCAGGTTCCATTTCAACTACCGCCGGTTCGGTAAAATCTTCATGTCCGGGGCCATCTTTCAGGATCGATTCGTACACTTCTCTTTTTTTATCGGCAAACCGCGATCCGATTTTATAAATGTTGTTGACAGATCCACCTCCGTTGCTGCGCATGTCAAGTATAATGCCCTTAGTATGGTAAAGGGCACCGATAACAAAGTCGATATCGGCAGACTCAACAAAATTGGAGAAGCTCCCATAATAAATATATCCAATTGGGTATCCACCTCTTTGAAAGGTAGTATTGATAAGTGAACCGGTGATCCGGTAATCCCAGCCGATGTAATTATCCTTTAACAAACGCCAGTTGAAATTTTCAGGGGCATTATATGTAAACTGGTAACGCGAAATATCGAACGGGGCCGTGAGGTTTACATGGCCATCTTTCAAAATATTAAGCATTTCGCCAAGCACCTGAAAAAGCTCGTATTGCGTCATATCATTATGGATTCTTGGTCTGGTTTTAACATAGACCTCATCCCAATTGATGTTTTTATATTCGAAAAAGGAATACTTTTCGTCGACTGTCTTCCATAGGTGTTCGAAATTGCTGATCGGTGTGTCAGCAGGTTCCTCTTCGAGAAGTATTTTTTCACAGGAAGTGATAAGCAATACCAAAAATACAAGCCATATCGTTTTTTTCATTTTACTTCCCCCTTATTAAATTTAAACACAAAGGAAAAAAACAACCCGTGATAAGCTGATTGCACTTTGTTGTAGCCCGGATCGTGGTGGTAAAAATTCCAGGTATAACCAAGCCTGAGCATATTTCCGTTTTGAAGCAGGTAATAGAGATTGGTTTCGGAACGAAGGTTAAACGGTACAAAAAAACCACCGTCAACATGGTCAGCAGTTATGGCTGACTGAAGTTCGGGATCGATAAAATTTGTGATGGTTACATAGGTCGGACGAAGCATAAAACTCAGAACAGGGGTTGAAAGTTGCCAGCTTAGACGGAGGTTCCTGTCGCGCCGGTTGATTTTTATGAACCATAATTTAAAAGACCGGGAAGTATAACTGAATGGAAACTCAAAGTGGGTTGCAATACCTACTCCGTTGTAGTTGTCAAAATTGAGTGCAGAATTTCCATATTTGTAGTTTACCCTGAAATGTCCGTTTATATTAAATTCCGGACCAAGATACCACCGCACTTTTTGAAATATTTCCGGTTTCATCCGGTATAAAATATTATGTCGTATTACGATCCGGTAACTTGTATTGCGGGGATCGTACCAGGGTGTTTCTGTTCGGGTTTTGAGCCAACCGAAGTTAAATTCCACATCGGTATGTTTGATCCGTTCTTGTGAATGTACGAGGTGCCCCAGATTAAAATTCCCGATTTGCATCCCTTTGTAAAGAAGGGGAGAGGTAGCATTATCAATAGCCTTTACCCAGGATAACCCTGTACCCATTGTAAGGTACTTATCCCTGGCTTTACGGACCTCTCTTGCCGATTTTTTATCACCGGTTTCTTTGGATTGTTGCGAAAATCCGAACGTAATTATCAACAAACTAAAACCTAAGAGGAAATAATATTTCATAATGGGGGCGTCTGCTAAAAAGTTATTGGTGATTACAACCCAAACCCGGCATGAATGTTCAGGAACCGGTATCAGAGATTGAGCATTTCCGCTTCAAAGTCAAAATATTTGTTTAAAGATTGTCTGTAGAAATTGGTTAGTCTTTTTGTATCTCTTAGCGAACCGTATTTGATCCCGGTAAATTCTTTAGCCTCCTTTATCAGATGATCTTCAAATTGATCAACCTCTACAATTTTTGTGATCAGTCCAAGGTCGTAAGCGGTGTTAACATCAATTCTGTCACACATTTGTATTTCAAGCGCTTTGCTGTGATGCAGGTAACTACTCAGAAAAAAAGGCAATCCACCGGATGGATGTAGTCCGTATTTGTTATGTATCATCGAGAATTCGGCATCAGCACTGGCATACCGGAAATCGGCAACCAGTGATGCCCCGAAAAAAGGAGTTACCACCGTTCCGTTCAGCCCGCAAATAACAAGTTTTTGCAAACCTGCAATTGTTTTGATGATCGAATTCAGCATGTTGATCTCTCTGAAACGGGTGTTTTTATTGGTAAATTTCGGTGAAGTCCCTTTGTCGGAAACCTCATCCTTTTGAATAATTTCCCTGATAAACCGGTCGTAGTTCTCATCTGTAAAACTATCTCTTGCATTCAGAAAAATGAGCGCTTTGATTTCATTGTTGTAATCAATCTGCCTGATAAAATCAATCAGGGTATTGCTGAGATTTACATCAGTAATAAAATCAAATACCTTTTTTTTGATGGTCAGAATCGCCAGTTCTTCCTGGATGTCAATGTTATAGAATTCGTTTGAAGCAATTTCTTTCATGGAATATTTTTAGGACCAATTTACCAAGAATATTTTAACCTTGTAACATTCATCCGAAATATTTCGTGAAAGTCGTGGAATTTATTGTTTTTCAGAGGCCGGTTGTTTCTTTTTTAATAAGATGTGCCCATAGCTGATAACCCTTTTCCGAGAGGTGTACACCATCAAATGTAAACTGCTGATCCATTTCACCGGAACGGTTCAGATATTCAGAATGTAAATCGATGTATTTAAATTTTTTATCCTTGCAATACTTTCTCAACCGGTCGTTCAGCGCATAAATCATGGTATTGATCCCCACATCGGTGAAGAGATGTTCTTCATTAACCGGAAGCAAACTCTGCAAATAGATATGGGTGCCAAAAGATTTATCGTGGATCAGCTCTAAAATCGTAACAATATTTGAATAGATCTTATCAGGTAAAACTCCATGAAACAGATCATTGATTCCGATCATCAAAAAAACAGCCAGTGGTTTTGCCTGGGTGATCTCTTCGAGCCGGTATATAACACCGGTGGTCGTATCACCGCTGATTCCACGGTTTATTGGTTTTTTTTCAGGAAAAAAATGAGATAGGTTAAACCCTTCTGTCAGGCTGTCGCCCAGGAAAACGATATCAGTTGACCGTATGGATTGCATATCCGATATTTGATGGGTAAAAAAATCCCCTGTCATATCCTGACAGGGGAATTATTTTTCAAACAAATCTTTATTCTGCTGTTTTCTTGAAAAACTCACTACGTCCCACGAATATCCTTTCGAAGAGGCGACTTTTCCCGCCCTCAAATTTTGTATCAGGTATACGTGATGTTGTGATAATATATTGCGTTGTTGTATCTGCCGGAAATGCTTTTAGCTCAACCGGAACACTGTTGTTGGCTTCGATGGTGATGGTGTGCGAAGGGGTATTGGTTGTCATTTCCACATCATCGGCATAGTTCGAATTGGTTAATCTTGAGAACTTTTGCAGATACCTTGTTGTTTCGAGCGAATCCGCCGGTTGTCCGTTCAGGAACCAATTGCCGTTTTCGTTTGTAACGGTAAATTGATCATCCGGGTAATTAAATGAAACTTTGGTAATGTTTTCTTTTTGAACTGAAACCAGGGTTTTTGCCCGGTAGCTATCCACCTTCGGCTGGATATTCATCTTAATAAATCCTTCGACAACGTAAACGGTTTCATCACCGGCCTCACGAATGTTTGTAAACATCCGTGTTTGTTGCCGTTGATAAGGATTTTGCTGTTGCTGGGGCGCTTGTGTATAACTAAATTTCCCGATATAAATGTCGGTTAGTTTATCATCCCCGGCAAATAACTGAACCCTCGATGCTGTTGAATCGGTAACTTCCAGCTCTTTCCATTTTTCCTCTGATGTAGCCGATACTCTTTCGGTGCGCATCCTGAGCAACTCGGTTAGAATATTCTTTATTGATGAAACCTCCGGTTTAAAAAACTTACCATCGGCTTCAAGTTTCCATTCTTCTCCTGTTCGGGTAAAAGTGATCTCTTCATTATCGCTTCCCAGGCTGGGAATGATCTTTATTTTGGTTACTTGCGAAGTATCAACATCCACGAGCTGGCTTTTAAATGTTCTGTCCTCACCTTTATTTAAAGTTGTGATGAGGTATATGCCTCCAAGAATGACCAGCAAAATGATGAGCGTTTTTGTATTTAAGAATTTTGATAACATGATTTCAATTTTAATTTTTTGGCAATCCGGTTAATTGAAAAACATTTAATCGTTTAAATATATCCTTTCTGCATTCTTTTCACCTTCAGGTTTCTTCTTTGTTGCATCCGCACCACTCCATAGATCAGAATAAGAAGAATGGGTAAAAGGAAATTAAGCCATTTGAGCAGTGTTTTACGCGAATCTTCCACCTGGTCGAGGGGTCGTGATGTAACTCCTTTAGTTCTCAGATCAATCAATCCGGTATCGTCCGACAAATAATCAATTGAGTTTACCATCAGGCTGACATTGTCCTGAGAAAGCTGTTGGGCGCGTTGCCCCTCGCCGTTAACCGGAAACTGACCGTCGGAAAAAACAACCATCCCTGATGGAGTGTTGCCAACGATATTTCCTCTTAAAACTGCTCCTACAGTAATGTTTGAGAGTGGGAAATCTTTGTCATCCCACTTTTTATTCACGTCAAAATAAACCGGTGTAGATTGGGTGCCCGATTTATCAGAAGTAGTGGCAATGGGTGTAAACGACAGTGAAGTATCTCCGGTAAATGTAATGGAACTTGCAAAGGGCATCAATACCTGCTCAAGTCCTTTAGTGGCGGGATGATCGGCGAAGTTTACAATGATGGGCAGATAAGGGAACCGTACATTGGTGGTAAAGTTGAAAAATCCCTGCCTTTGCTGCACTCCAACACTTCCGCAATTGGCGTCTACCACAAAATTATTTTCAACTACCAGTCCTTTGTTGCTCAGCCACTTTTCAAGGCCGGTCGTTATGGAAGAGCCCTGCACTGTTTGCAAATTTCCGTCAACACGATCCATGGCGATAAACAGGTTACCTCCCCCGGCAAGATATTGGTCAAGTTTGGCCAGTTGCTGTGGAGGGATGGTATCTCTTGGTCCGACAATGGCAAGCGTTTTATATTTTGAAAGATCGAGTGCTGAATCTGCAAGATTAACCGGTTCGATGCTATATAAAATGGAGAGTGCTTCCATCACCTGGCTCATGGCGTTCAGCGATGGTTCACCGTTTCCCTGCAAAAGGCCTATGAAAGGTTTGTCTGTTACCGAGAGTTTTTTAATGTTGGTCGATAAAGCATACTCCATGGCTGCACCGGGTTGAAGAAAAGGAATGATTTCTTTGTTTTCACCCATTTGAAGAACGGCACCCATAAATACTTTTTTCTGGGTGGCTTCATCCTTTTCACGTGTACTGACCAAAACAGGTTGAATGCCGGCCTGGAAAGCTTTCTGCTCTGATTCCTGGTCTTTATTGGGATTCACAAATTCGTAAAGTACCAATCCTTTCGAAACATTGGCATATTCAACCAGCAGATCTTTAAAATCGCGGCGGGTTACTGCCAGATCGGGAGGAAGGTCCTCAGTGAAATAGGCAGTTACGGTTACCGGTTCGTCCATCGACCGGAGAATGTCCTTTGTAGCATTGCTTAAGGTATATCTTTGATCGGCAGTGAAATCGAGCCTCAGAAAAAATTGTTCCGAAAGGAAGTTCAGCACGACCAGTACCGCCAGAACCAGCAGTACTTGTGTTGTTATGGATTTCCTGTTTTTCATTGTATTTCCCTTTTTCGGTTTGATGATTAATTCCGTTTGCTTGCCAGGTTTGCTTCCGTCATGATCAGTCCGAGGAAGATTAACGACAGGAAGAATATGATATCTTTCGAATCGATAACCCCTCTCGATATTGAATCAAAATGCGAAGAAACACTCAGATAATTGAGAAGTTCGCCCACAAACCCGCTGAAGTTATTTGCCAGCATCGAAAAGATGATCTGAAAAAATATTCCGATAAAAAGAGCGAGCAGATAACTTACGATTTGGTTGGTGGAAACACTGCTGGTAAAAATCCCGATACTGATATATGCCGCACTCATCAGCAGTAACCCCAGGTATCCGGTCAATACGGCTCCATGATCGATGGGGCCAAGACTGGCTACTGTAATATAGTAAGGAAGGGTTAAGACAAGTGCTATAACAATCAGAATAAAGGTTGAAAAGAATTTGCCAAGAACCACCTGCCAGTCGTTAACGGGTTTGGTCAACAACAATTCAAGTGTACCCGAACGATTCTCTTCGGCAAATTGTCGCATGGTGAGTGCCGGAATAAAAAAGAACAATGTCCAGTATGCAATACTGAAAAACGACTGGAGACTGGCCTGTTTGATAAAAAAGATGTCGGAACCGAACAACCAGGTAAAAAATCCGCTGAAACCGAGAAAGGCCACAATCATGATGTAGGCCATCAGCGAATCAAAGAAGGATTGCAGTTCCCTTTTTGATATTGTCCAGATTTGTCTCATTTCTTCTTATGTTTTAAATATTGAAAATATCTGATAAATTCTCTGTTTTGATGTTTTCCTTCTTTAATTCATGGTTAGCTGTCGGAAAATATCTTCTAGTTTTGTTTCAACGAGTGCCATTTCAGTAAGTACCCAACCTTTGTCGACACACAGTTTAAAAATGCTTTTGCGGGAGGAAAGTTCGGGTTTACTCTGAATTTCGAATGCGTTTTCTTTGTCCTTAATAAAATCGACTGCGCCAACGGTTTCAAGCTTTTGTAGGGCTTCAAACACGGTGTTTTTATCGCCTTCTTCAATTGACACACGCAGGATCTCTTTACCTTCGGATTGCTTGCGGAGTTCGGAAGCAGTTCCGTCGGCCACAATTTTTCCTTTGTTGATGATAAGAATCCGATCGCAGGTGGCTTCAACTTCTGCCAGGATGTGCGAGCTGAGGATCACTGTTTTTTCTCTTCCGATATTTCGGATCAACTCCCTGATTTCAACAATCTGATTCGGGTCGAGCCCGGAGGTGGGCTCATCGAGGATCAGTACTTCTGGATCGTGGATCAGTGCCTGTGCAAGCCCAACACGCTGTTTGTATCCTTTCGAAAGCTCATTGATCTTTTTGTGTTTTTCTCCTTCAAGCCCACAAACATCAATCATTTTCAGGAGTCTTTCACGAATTTTGTTTTGGGGTATGCCTTGCAAAGCTGCGACGAATTTGAGGTAATCAATCACTGGCATATCGCTATACAGGGGATTGTTTTCAGGCAGGTACCCGATATTGGTTTTTACACCATCAGGATTGTCGAGCGCTGAAATATTCCCAACCTTAATGCTTCCTGCATTGGGGATCAAATAGGTTGTTATCGCTTTCATGGTGGTGGTTTTGCCAGCA
>JAGQVF010000004.1 GCA_020438135.1 Bacteroidales bacterium
TTTTCAGGGTTGCCAATTCTCCGGTTGAATTCTACGGGAATGTAGTGGTTTCAGGCACCCTGCAAAATCATACGGCTGGCAGCTACGAAGCATCCATTTTTGGTTCATTGATCAATAAAGGGATCATCAACAACATTATTTACAACTTCACCATTGATCTGTACGGCGACCTGTATAACCATGGAACCTGGACGAATTACGATGTAAATCTCGAAAGCAGTGATATACAGAATTTTTACACTTATGCTCCGGTAAGCATGGTAAATCTGGATAACACAAACCAGGATGGCATTTTGAAAGCGCAAACCAACCTGATGTTTTCAGGTGTTGATATCGATTTGTTTGATGATACGCTTGCATTTGACCAGGGTTCGGAGCTAATACTCAGCAATACCGCTTTTTACCGTGGCAAGGTCATCAATGAAGGGCCCGAATCATCATTACCCCTGGTACTTGACCTGTCGTCAAACTCGTATATAAGGAACAGCGAATTTGTAAGTGACTCCATCATTCTGAAAGGCACCGTACAGATATATGGTTCACCCATGAATTTTCATGGCAACGTTGCAAACCTGGGAACGCTTACCGGTTTTCCAACCGGCACGCACACAGCCTATTTTATTGGCAACCTGAGCAACCTCGGCACCATTAAAAATCAGATTTATGTATTAAATGTTTACATTTCAGGAAATATGCACAACGAAGGCACATGGAACAATACCAACACCTACCTCAATGGAACTTCATTGCAATACATTTCGATGTCGGAAGCCCTCGAAACCGCAAATTTTACAAATTTAAACGGTTCGGATATGATGGCTGTAAGCGACCTGGTTTTCGACAACACCGATATCGATCTCAACGGGGCTGACTTTACCATTGGCGAAGATCTCAATGTATTTATTAAAGATGGATTTATCAGGGAATGCTCAATGATTTCAAATCATTTTAATTTGGGCATGAGCGGATCGTATTGCCGGGATATTGCCATCGGGAATGTTTCCCTCTTCGGTGAAATAAAAACATACCTGACAAATAATACATTTACCGGTGATGTGGTGGTTGAAGGCACATTGTCCTCTTCCGGTTTTGGTTCAAGTACCGTTACTTTCCAGGGTAATGTTACCAACAACGGAAGCATATCGAATTCGACTTATGTTTTGAATGTTATTGCATTGGGCGATCTTACCAACAACGGCACCTGGAACAACTATAACACACGGCTGGATGGAACCGCCGATGATCAGCACATCACTCTTGTGAACAGCAAACCAATCGTTTCACAGGTAACGTTTGATGCAAATCTTACAACGGGCACCACTTTTGCCTGGGCTGGCCCTTCGGGATATCTTAGCGCCTTCCCGGCTGAATTTACAGGTGCCAACACGCAGGTTGTAAGTTTTCTTAATCCGGTTGTTGATGCTGATGTCGGCGAATATTATTGCAGTAATGATGCATTCGATGAATCGAGAAAAATTTACATCCATAGCACATCTGTTCCCGAATATCAGCTCGATCTGACCCTGCTGCTCGAGGGCCCGTATAACGGATCAGAAATGAATACCACCCTCAACTCAAGTGACAATCTGCCACTGGCTCAACCTTATTACGATTACCCCTGGATCTATCCCGGAAGCGAAGCGGTGGGTTCCATTCCCTCAGCCGATGTGGTGGATTGGGTATATCTCGAATTGCATGATGCTTCAAGCGCTGGCTCTGCCGATGAATCAACGCAATTTGACAGGTTGATCGGTTTGCTGCTGAAAGATGGATCTGTTGTTGACCTCGACGGCAGCAGCCTGCCGGATTTTAACGGCCCCATTAACAACGGATTATTCGTTAATGTTCTGCACCGAAATCATCTTGGCGTTTTATCAGCCACTGCCCTCACCGAATCGGGTGGCATTTACAGTTATGATTTTACAAGCGGAAACGGACAGGCTTACGGTAGCAATGTACAAACCGATCTCGGTGGTGGTTTGTATGGACTCAGAGGCGGAGATGCCGACAAAGACGGGGACGTGGACGCAACAGATTATGATATTTGGGCCTCGGAAGCAGGCAATAAAGCGGGATACAACAATACCGATTTTAACCTCGATACAGAGATCGACAACAAAGATAAAAACGAAGCCCAATTCGGAAACTTAGGAATCTCAGCAAAATAATATCCATAGTAAGTATTTTTAATTTGAATGTTGAGCCGGGTTCAATGACTGAGCCCGGCTTTTTTCATCTTTCCTACTCCGGTACTATAATACAGTTAAGTATTAATATTTATCTTTGGAACATTCGATCATGAAAGTATTACTGACCGGTGCCACCGGATATATTGCCAAACGATTGCTTCCCATCCTGCTGAAACAGGGTCACGAAGTGGTTTGCTGTGTTCGCGACGAACGCCGGTTTACGCCCTCTTACCTCTGTTCAGGCAAATGCAGTGTGATAGAAGTTGATTTCCTTGTAAAAGAAGAACTGCACGTTATCCCTGATGATATTGAAATCGCTTATTACCTGATCCATTCCATGACAGGAACGGTAAAAGATTTTGATGTGCTGGAAGCCGAAGCGGCTAACAACTTCAGAGATCGGATCAATCAAACCCAAACCAAACAGGTGATTTACCTCGGCGGAATTGTCAATGAAAAGGTGCTGTCAAAACACCTTGAATCGAGGCATCAGGTCGAAAAGATACTCTCCACAGGCAGGTATCACCTCACCTCACTCAGGGCAGGAATAATCGTCGGTTCGGGCAGCGCTTCCTTTGAGATCATCCGCGATCTGGTGGAAAAACTACCTGTAATGGTCGCACCCAAATGGCTCAACACCCGCACACAACCCATTTCCGTCAGAAACGTTGTGCAGTTTTTGAGTGGCGTGATCAATCATGAAAAAACATTTGATAAAAGTTTTGATATCGGCGGCCCCGAAATTTTGACATACAAAAAAATGCTGCTCACTTTTGCTCGTATCAGAAGGCTCAAACGTGCCATCATCACCATTCCGGTTCTTTCACCAAAACTGTCGTCATATTGGCTTTATTTTGTTACCTCCACTTCTTTCAAGCTGGCTGCCAACCTGGTCGACAGCATGAAAGTGGAAGTGATATGCCAACCCAACGACCTGCATAAAATTCTCGATATTCATCTGATTTCCTATGAAAATGCTGTAAAACTGGCTTTCGATACCATTGCCCAGCATCATGTGCTTTCGAGCTGGACCGATGCCATGTCGAGCGAAGTTTTGAAAAAAGGGTTGTCGCACCGCATTGAGGTTCCGGTGTTTGGATGCCTGAAAGACAAAAGAAAAATAACTGTGAAAGATGAGGAGAGAACCCTGAAAAAGATCTGGTCGCTGGGAGGAGAAACCGGCTGGCTTTATGCCAACTGGCTCTGGGAACTGCGCGGGGCCTTGGATAAACTGGTGGGAGGTGTTGGCATCCGGCGTGGGCGCCGCGACCCGATGGACCTCGTGGTAGGTGACTCACTCGATTTCTGGCGTGTGATCGACGCCAGCAAAGAACAGAAACGGTTGCTGTTATACGCCGAAATGAAAGTGCCGGGTGAAGCCTGGCTCGAATTCAGGATTGAAAACAACATCCTGTACCAAACCGCCACACTCAGACCGCGGGGCTTATGGGGCAGGATCTACTGGTTCTCTGTTTTTCCTTTTCATGGCATCGTCTTTAACGGGCTCATTAAAAAACTGGCACAATAATTTCCGTCGCCTATTTATTCTAATACATTTCATTTTATCGATATCGGATTGTTTTACGATCGAAGTGTTTTGTTGTAACTTTGCTGTTTATCTGACTCAATTATATGGAACTGTTGATTATATACCTGCTGGTAGCTTTGCTTTTTTCATTTACCTGTTCAGTACTTGAAGCGGTAATTCTTAGCGTTACCCCTTCCTATATAAATGTAAAACTTGAAAACAAAAAAAACTATGCCCCGAGACTACAGAAACTAAAAGAAAACATCGACCGGCCTTTGGCAGCCATTTTAACGCTCAACACCTTCGCGCACACCATTGGAGCTGCCGGAGTGGGTGCCCAGGCTCAAAAAATCTGGGGCAATGAATACCTGTCGGTGGTGAGTGCTATTCTCACTTTACTCATTCTTGTTTTCTCCGAGATCATTCCCAAAACCATCGGTGCAAACTACTGGCGTTCACTTACCCCCGCCACAGTCACCATACTGAGAATCCTGATGATCATACTATATCCTTTTGTTTGGCTAAGCCAGCAAATCACCAAGCTTTTTAACATTAAAAACCGTAAAAACATACTGAGCCGGGCCGATCTATCAACCATGGCCGACATTGCCGTAAAAGAAGGAGTAATGCGACATGGTGAATCGCGGATCATTAAAAATGTAGCCAGATTTAATCAATTACAGGTGAAGGATATTATGACTCCCCGAACCGTGGTTTTCGGAGCACCGGATTCAATTTCGATCAAAACATTTTATGAAAGTTTCAAGAATATTAAATTTTCAAGAATCCCCATCTACAAAAACAATATCGACAACATCACCGGCTATATTCTTAAGGACGACCTGCTGATGAAAAAAATTGAAGGGCAGAACAACCTCAGGCTCTCCTCGTTCAAACGACCGATCCAAACTATTTATGTGAGTTTGCCAATTCCCGAATTATACAATTTACTTATCGAAAAAAAAGAACACATTGCATTGGTTGTGGATGAATATGGAGGCACGGCAGGTGTGGTTACACTTGAGGATGTGATCGAAACCATTCTGGGCATGGAAATAATCGACGAAACTGACAACATTACTGATTTGAGAAAAGCAGCACGGGAAAACTGGACCAACAGAGCCCGGAGGATGGGAATTCAGGTATAAAATATAACTTTTACCTGTATAATCAGTACAACATTCCTGGAAATATTTACAACCTCTTTTCTCAACTTTTTATAAAACAGGTTGTTACAACTCAATAAGTCGAACTAAAAACAATCCGGAATCTTGCTAAAACGGTTCTTGCAATATGGGTACCTGATCCTGGGGCTGTTGATTTGCCAACTTCCTCTTATGGCCGGTATCATTCAGTCAACAACGGACGGAGGTTTGTGGAGTGCATCCTCTACCTGGATTGATGATATCGTTCCGATAACTACTGACACGGTGGTGGTTAACGGAACTGTGAATCTTGATCTCAACACGTCTTGCGCCCTGTTGCAAATCAGCGAAAACGGCATGTTGCAAAACTTCAATTCTGGTAGTGCAAAACTGACCATCAATGGTGGTGTCGTAAACTATGGGACCATTCGGAATAACGGATTTTCTTTAATACTTTATGTCGCCGGAGACATTGTACAGGAGGGGGTGTGGAGCAATTTCCATACTTTCATCAACGGATACACTGACCAGCACTTCTATTCTCCCAATCCGTTTTCAGGCCTATATCTTACCAAATACAATCATACCGGAAACATTATCGTTCATAACAACCTTGAACTAAAAAACACAGCTTTCGATGTGAACAATGACACACTTCATTTCCTGGAGGCTGATATGTTTACGTTAGATGGTGGCAGCCTCGACCAGGCTAAAATTATAAAAGATCAGGCATACAGCAACGGTACAATAACTTTGTTTATGCTCAACGGATCTCTGTTTCAGAAAACATACCTGACAGCCGATACGATCCAACTCAATGGCATAGTTCAATTTCAAAGTTCACCCGTATTATTTAAAGGGGTTGTGGTTGTTAACGGAACGCTGCGGAACCATCAGGCCAGCAGCTATTCGGCCACAGTTGATGGTGATCTGATCAACCTCGGCACCGTCACCCGGAATGTATTTAACCTCAATCTTAATCTGAAGGGGAACTGGATGAATAATGGTAGCTGGAATACGAATATTGTTACCCTTACCGGATCAAACGATCAGTATCTTGATTTTATTCAACCTGTAAAATCAACCCAAATCACCTTACTAAAAACTTCAGGTGAAATCTTAGCGGGCTCAGGATTCTCACTTCAATCATCGCAGTTTAATCTCAATTCCGACACACTCAGGTTTGCAGTCGGAAACGAAATATCCTTATCGAACAGCAGCCTGATCAACGGGACCGTTTTACAAAATCCGGGAAAATCTGCGTTGGAATTTAAGCTGCAAATGAGTAACAACGCTTACCTTCAAAATATGAAGTTTATCTCCGATTCGCTGATTCTTACCGGCAATATATTGATAAGAAATACCGGAAACAACTTTACAGGCAATGTTTGCAATGAAGGTGTGATAATGAATCAGCCCGGTTTTCCCGGGTCGCTTGCGGTAAACGGTATGTTGTACAATACCGGTGAAATAAAAAATGCGGCAACCGGCACACTCACCATGGATTTAACTTCGCATATTATTCAATCGGGTATATGGACAAACGGAATTACAAATCTTACCGGCGATGACAACCGTCTCATTCGGCTAAACAATGAATTCAGTGGTGAATACTTAACAGTTACCGGGTTGCCGGATACAATCACGTTTACAACAGATTTGATTTTTTTAGACACGGACGTTGATTTCGCATCAAGCATTATAATGGTCCCGAACTATGGTAAAAATTTTATCAAAAACGGCCGGCTCTCCAATGCGATAATAATTGCAGAAAAAGCAGAGCTTGCCATGCCCGGCACAGGATATGCCAGCAACCTGGTGTTACCTGAAACAGATTGGTTAGGAAACATTTACCTGGATGGTGACATCGAATGCCAGGGAAATTTAAATATATGGGGAAATCTGCAGAACCTGCCAGGAAATGACATGTATGTTCATGTTTCAGGAAATCTCACCAACCAGGGGCTGGTTGCTGATTCAGCCGGAATAATTGTTATCAACCTGGAAGGTGATATTTATAACAACAACACCCTGGCCGTCGATACCATCCGGTTAACAGGCACAGAAAATCAAAAAATTGAATTGCAAAATGGCCATCCGGTCGAAAGCACGATAACAGTCATCCTGAATTCCGGAAGTTCGTTTGAGTGGTTTCGAAACGGTCTTTCGCTCATCGGACATCCGGAATTTTCAGGCGCAACATCTTCCGCCCTGTCATTCCCTGGCACCCTCACCGGAAATTTTGCAGGCGAATATCAATGTTTAACAGATATGGGATGGTCGCGATTGATAACAGTAGATACCATTAATAATCAGGCTGATATTGAACTTAAGGTTTTGCTCGAAGGGTTTTACGATACGGGTGAAATGCATACCCAACTCAATGTTGCAAATTCCCTGCCTCTGTCTCAACCCTATGAAGCCAAACCGTGGTATTATGCAGGTGATCAGTCCGTTAAAGCAATACCCAACGGCGAAGTTGTTGACTGGATATTGATCGAATTAAAAGATGCAGCGGCTGCAGCTTTTGCTGATAAAACAGCGCTGTTCGAGAGGATACCTGCATTTATATTAAAAGATGGAACGATTGTGGGAATGGATGGTGAAAATTCTGTCAGCTTTGCCAGAAATCTGCAATACGGGTTATATGTGGATATCATTCACCGGAATCACCTCGGAATCATGTCGGCCGATTCTCTTGTGAAGTCTGCCGGAACCTACCAGCATGATTTTACAATCTCAAATACCACTGCCTACGGACAAACCCTGAACGACCTGGGAGGGGTTTTCGGGATGATTTCGGGCGATTCAAATTCGGATGGCGCAATCAATGATACGGATCATGATCGGTTTTGGAAACCTTTTGCCGGAAGCCAGGGACAATATGATGTAAAAGACCTTAACGGCGATGGACAAATCAACAACCTGGACAAAAATGAGCTTTGGATCCCAAACCGGAATAAATACGTTGCCTATCCTCAGTAAATGCATAAAGTAAGATCAGCCAAAACAGTTCAGGATTTAATTTGCTACCTTAACAAAAGCTTATAAATTTACCAGTGATTTAGTTGGTGATTATGCGTAACTTATTCGTTTTTGCTCTGTTTCTGATGGTTTCTTTCACTACTGTTTCCCAACATTCGATCGTGGAAGACCCCTGGATGAAATTTAGTCACCTCACAAAAAATGACGGTCTAACTTCCAACTACATCCTTAATTTCCTGCAGGATTCAGAGGGTTATATGTGGATTGCCACGATTTCAGGACTTAACCGGTATGATGGATATTCTATTCGGGCTTATCTGCATGATCCTGCGGATTCCCTGTCAATATCAAACAATGTGGTAACCTGCCTGACCGAAACTGCCGATTCGGTTATTTGGATTGGAACACAAAGCGGCCTCAACTATTTCGACCGCCGCAAACAACAGTTTCATCATAACCTTCCCATCAGTGGGAAAGGAGATATTTTGGCCATGAGCCACATACGGGCATTACTTGCCGACGGTGATCTTCTCTGGATCGAAACAGCTGATGGTAATCTGCACAAATACAACTACGGGGAAAAAACCATCGAAACTTACCATCACAATCCTCCATCGATGGTAAATACTTACTATTACCATGCTTTAGCTAAAACCAACAACGGCCATTTACTTCTTGGAGGCAGGTACATGGGGCTTTTGATTTTTAATCCTGCGGATGGATCGTTCAGAAGAATTGAACACGATCCTGATGACCCCACAAAAAAAAGAGATGAGGATGTTGCCTGCTATTTCAGGGATTCTAAAAATGAATGGTGGGTGGGCGGTATCGACGGATGTTACACGTTTAACCCTGAAACAGGGATATTTAAAAAACAACTGGCTGTTTCCACTTTTAGTATTATTGAACCCATGCCAGGCCAAATTTGGATAGCTACCGGGGGAGGCCTTTATATTTTCGATCAATCTGTTTCGAAATTCAGGAATATTACCCATAATGACAACCTACCTTTATCGCTATCGCACAACCATATCAATAAACTGTACACCGATCGAAACAGGAACGTTTGGCTTGCAACGCTTGACGGAGTCAGTATTTATCAGCCTTCACAAAATAAATTCAAACACATTTTTCATATACCGGAAGAATCAAACTCCCCCTCATCCAATCACATCACATCTATCCTGAGTGATGACCGGGAAAGAATTTGGATAGGCATGGAAGATAAAGGGTTGGATTGTTTTTCATCCGACTGGCAAAGAATATACACCTACAACAGTGAAAAAAGTCCACCGATGAACCTCAATTCCAATACTGTTTCAACCCTGCTACTCGATGCTGAAAATGACATTTGGGTCGGACAGTGGTCAGGAAGGGGATTTAACATTATCAACCCTGATAGAGGAACCAATACTGCTCATTACTTATTGGAAAACGAACGAAAAGCAGATTGGTACAGCGACCTTTTACAGGATCGTGAAGGCGATTTCTGGGTTGCCTTGTGGGGAGCTCAGGGGCTTTACAAATTCGATAAAGCTGCAGGTCAATTTACCAGTGACCGGTTTCGGGGATGGGATAACCTGCTTTCTTCGCCCATAACCAATATGGCGTTCGATGGTGACAATCTATGGTTAGGTACCACAAATCAAAACCGTTTTTACTGCTTCGACCCCAAAAAGGAAAAGGTTTCATTTTACAGTAAGTACAACTATTATCCGTTTGACTTTAACAAAATAGACTCCATCAGAATAAAAAAGGGAAAAGTTTACTTTTTTACAAATCGGGGTATCTATGTAAAAACAGGGAGTGATTTTATCACTTTCGAAACTCCACAAAAACCTTATGT
>JAGQVF010000078.1 GCA_020438135.1 Bacteroidales bacterium
AGATTGAACTGGAATTAATAGATTGGCTAAAATTTGGATTGACTTGAATTAGTGCCTGAAGTTTTTGCGTCTCCACCCGATTCAACTGATTTAACAAATTCAACCGATTCAACAAATTCAACCCTTCTTTGTCAATTGCTGAAAGACCTCCTCGATTCCTTTGCCTGCTTTTTGCATGGAAAGTACAGCCACCTCGTGTTTTACGGCGAATTTAAAAACATCTTCGCGGATGTCGGTGCTCTCTGAAAAGAGTTCGAAAGTGGTTTCATTAACTTTGTTAACCCTATCCACACCCTGGATTTTAAGGAGCTGATCCTTCTCAACGGGTTTGTTAAATTCAGCGACAAAGCGTTGATTTGCAAGACTTCCTTTGGAAAGTTTTTCGGTGGAATCATCTGCAACGATCTTTCCTTTATCAATTATTATAACCCGGTCGCACACAGCCTCCACTTCCTGCATGATGTGCGTGGAAAGCATCACGGTTTTTTCTTTGCCAATTTCCCGGATCAGGTTTCTAATGTCGATCAACTGGTTGGGATCGAGGCCGGAAGTCGGTTCATCAAGTATGAGCACATCAGGATTGTGGATCATGGCTTGTGCCAGACCTACCCGCTGGCGGAATCCTTTTGACAACGCCCCGATCTTTTTGCCCAACTCAGGTGTGAGCCCGGTCAGATCGATCATCTCCTCTACCCTCGGTTTTATGTTGTCCACTTTGTATATTCCCGCAACAAACTCAAGGTATTCTTTGATATAAAGATCGGTATACAAAGGGTTGTTTTCGGGAAGATAGCCCACACGTTTACGCACTTCAAGCGATTGTTCGAAAATGTCGGCATCATACACCTTTACCATGCCAGAAGTGGGAGGAATAAAACAGGTGATGATCTTCATCATAGTTGATTTTCCGGCACCATTCGGACCAAGCAATCCGACTACTTCACCCGGATCGATCCGGAATGAAACGTTGTCGAGCGCCTTCTGCTGACCAAATTCCTTTGTTATGTTTTCAACGATGATGGACATTTGAATTGACTAGATTTAATAGATTGAGCTAAATTGACTAAATTGAGCAGATTGACTGGATTTCAGGATCTGAAATTTGTTCTAATTCCCTTTGCCGTGACAATGTTTATATTTTTTACCGCTTCCGCAGGGGCAGGGATCGTTACGACCCACTTTTTTCTCCCTTGTCACCGGTTGTGTTTTTTGTTCCTGCTGCGTATTAGAATGCGCCTGTGACAAAAGGTCGGTACGTTGTTCCTTTAGCCTCGACATATCTGTGCGACGGGGGGCCTGCGCCTGCCGCACATCAGCTTGCTGTCCGGGCAAACCTCCTTTCACCAGGAAAGAATCAATTTCTTTATTGGTACGCTGGATCATGCTTTTAAACAGTTCAAAAGATTCGAATTTATAGATCAGCAGCGGATCTTTTTGTTCGTAGGTCGCAGTTTGAACTGATTGTTTCAGATCATCAAGTTCGCGTAAATGCTCCTTCCAGGCATTGTCGATGTGGCTGAGCGTAACTCCCTTTTCGATGGCAAGGATCACCTCCTGACCATCATTATCAACCGCCTTTTTCAAATCTGCACGCACCTGCATTTCCTTCATACCATCTGTGATCGGAATAGCAATTTGTTCATATTGCGAATTTTCAAACACATCCCTGATCACCGGCATTGCTTTCTCACGGATCTGTTCATTTTTCCTGCGATAGTTTTCGTAAACCTTTTTAAAGATCTCCTCAGTCGCTTTTTCTTTGTTAATCGCAAGAAAATCTTTCTCATCCCAGGGAGAATCAACCGCAAACACTTTGAGCAGTTCCATTTTAAAACCTTCGAAATTTCTTTCATCCTGATGATCACTGATGATTTGCTCGATGGCGTCGTACATCATATTGGAAATATCGATGGAAAGTCGTTCTCCGAAGAGTGCGTGTTTCCGCTTTTTGTAGATCACCTCGCGTTGAGCATTCATTACGTCGTCGTATTCCAGCAATCTTTTCCGGATCCCGAAGTTGTTCTCTTCCACCTTTTTTTGCGCTCTTTCGATCGATTTGGTGATCATGCTATGCTGGATCACTTCACCTTCTTTGATACCCATGCGGTCCATAATACGGGCGATCCGTTCCGAACCGAACATCCGCATCAGGTCATCTTCGAGTGAAACAAAAAACTGTGAACTTCCCGGATCACCCTGCCGGCCTGCCCTACCACGAAGCTGACGATCAACACGCCGTGATTCATGTCTTTCTGTTCCGATAATTGCTAATCCCCCGGCATCCTTCACCCCGGGACCGAGTTTAATGTCCGTACCCCGACCCGCCATATTGGTAGCAATGGTAACAGTGCCAGGCTGTCCGGCCTCCTTCACGATCAATGCTTCTTTTTGGTGAAGCTTGGCATTCAGAACGTTGTGTTTGATATTTCTGCGTGTCAGCAAACGACTCAGCAATTCTGAGGTCTCCACAGATGTAGTACCCACAAGCACAGGCCGTTTGGCATCCACGAGCACAGCAATCTCATCGATTACCGCATTGAATTTTTCCTTTTTGGTTTTATACACCAAATCTTCCCGGTCGTCGCGTGCGATGGGTTTATTTGTTGGGATCACCACCACATCTAATTTGTAGATATCCCACAATTCACCTGCTTCGGTTTCGGCAGTACCAGTCATCCCGGCCAGTTTTTTATACATCCTGAAATAGTTCTGCAGGGTAATGGTGGCATAGGTTTGCGTGGCAGCTTCCACTTTTACGTTTTCCTTCGCTTCGATCGCCTGGTGTAGTCCGTCGGAATAGCGCCGACCCTCCATAATACGTCCGGTTTGCTCATCCACGATCTTGATCTTGTTGTCCATGATCACATATTCCACATCCTTTTCGAACATGGTATAAGCTTTCAGCAACTGGTTAACCGTATGAACCCTTTCCGATTTAACTGAAAAATCACGGAGGATCTCACTTTTTTTCTCCTGCTTCTTTTTATCGGAAAGATCAGATTTTTCAAGTTCGGCAATTTCAGCACCCACATCCGGCAACACATAAAAATTTTCATCTCCGGCAGATTCATTGATCACATTGATCCCCTTTTCGGTAAGGTCGACAGAATTGGTTTTTTCATCTATCACAAAATAGAGTTCATCAGTGATAAGGTGCATGTTTTTCGCCTGTTCCTGCAGGTAAAAATTTTCAGTCTTCTGCATCAGGGTACGCATTCCTTCTTCACTGAGGAATTTAATGAGCGCTTTATTTTTCGGCAATCCTTTAAAGGCTCTGAGTAAAAGTTCACCCCCTTTCTTTTCATTTTCAGATGTAGGATTATCGGTGAGCATTTTTTTGGCCTCAGCCAGGATCTTTGTCACCAGCGATTTTTGCACATTATATAAATGCTGCACCGATGGTTTAAATTCATCAAATTCCTGTTTATCTCCTTTTGGTGTAGGGCCTGAAATGATAAGCGGTGTTCTGGCATCATCGATCAAAACCGAGTCAACCTCATCCACAATGGCATAATTGTGCGGCCTTTGAACAAGCTCATCTGGAAAAGCGGTCATATTATCACGCAGGTAATCGAAACCAAACTCATTGTTGGTGCCATAGGTGATATCTGCCAGGTAAGCGTTTCGTCTTTCAGTTGAATTGGGTTGATGCCTGTCGATACAATCAACCTTCAGCCCGTGAAATTCATACAAAACACCCATCCATTCGGAGTCGCGTTTTGCCAGGTAATCGTTCACCGTAACCACGTGCACACCTTTACCGGGAAGGGCATTCATGTAAACCGGTAACGTAGCGACAAGTGTTTTACCTTCACCGGTAGCCATCTCGGCAATCTTCCCCTGGTGAAGTACGATCCCGCCGATCAATTGCACATCGTAATGGACCATGTCCCAGGTGATCTGGTTTCCACCCGCAATCCATGAATTAGTATACCGTGCCTTGCTACCGTTAATGCTAATATGTTCCTTTTTCGAAGCCAGTTCTTTATCAAAATCATTGGCTGTTACCTCCACCACTTCATTTTCCTTGAACCTTCGTGCTGTTTCTTTGATTACTGAAAAAGCTTCAGGAAGGATCTCATCCAGCATTGCCTGGGTTTTTTCATATGCACTGGTTTCAATGTCATCCACTTTTTTCCAGAGGTTTTCCTTCTCCTCCACATCCATATCAGGTTCGTTGTTGATGCGATCCTTAATCTCTTTCACCTCCCGCTCTTCGGCCTCAATATTTTCTTTAATCCTCTTTTTAAATTCAGCCGTTTTGGCCCGAAGTTCATCATTTGAAAGATTTTTGATCACCTCATAAGCTTCAAGAATTTTCTGCTGGATCGGTTTGATCGCTTTGATATCTTTGTCTGACTTGGTTCCGAGTAGCTTCTCCAGAAATTTTGCCATTGTATTGAGTCTTAAATCTTTTATGCTTTTTGTTAACTATGGCCTGCTATCAATTATTGTTCCTTCAATCTTATACCTAAAAATCATGACGAATAGTCAGCCGGGGGCAAAATTAATTGAAATATATGAATGGTTCGGGATCAATACTTTTATCAATTGATTCAATGTTTATTATTTAGAATTGTGATAAATAGGGGCGTTGATTGTGCTCCTCTTAAAAATCTACTACTTTTGTTCGTAAGATTCAGGTTATCATCCAATCATCGTGTTCATAACAAACCAGTAACAATGCAATTAACAGCCAAAATGGTTACCGTTGTAGTTTTATTTTATGCTGCTCTGGTCACTTTTCAATCCCAGGCTCAAAAGCCCGGGAAAAAATACGAAAAACCCCTTACCCATCATATGACGCCTGAAGAAGAAAAACTCAGGCACCTGATAGGTAAAGACTTTACGCCCACTGCACCCCCAACAGGACCTGTGAGAAATGTTGCTGAATTTGAAAAAATGCAGGCAGTTCTGATCCGTTATCCTTTCGGAATTCCTTATTCGGTTATCCAGGAAATGGCTGAAGACATCACCGTAGTAACGATTGTTGAAGATGCCTCTGAAGAATCGTATGTTTACAATCAGTATATAAGTAACGGGGTGAATACCGGTAACTGCGAATTCTTACATGCAGCTTCGGATTCTTACTGGTCGAGGGATTACGGACCCTGGTTTATTTTCGATGGCAATGATCAGCCTGGCATAGTCGATTTTCCTTACAACCGTCCTAACCGGCCCAACGATGATGAAGTTCCGGTGGAAGTTGCAAACATGCTTGGCATCAATCTTTTCGGAATGAATGTGATACACACCGGTGGAAATTATATGACAGACGGCATGGGGATTTCCTCGTCTTCGGATCTGGTTTACGACGAAAATACACTTACTCCGGCTCAGATCAATCAGGAATTCCAGGATTTCCTGGGGATCAATACATATCACGTGGTTCCAGATCCCAACAACACCTACATCGATCACATCGATTGCTGGGGAAAATTTCTCGATGTGGACAAGGTGCTCATCCGTGAAGTGCCCTCCACCCACGCTCAATACGATGAGATCGAAGCAACAGCCGCTTATTATGCTGCCCAAACCTCTTCCTATGGTGTTCCTTACCAGGTTTTCAGGGTGTATACACCGAATGATCAACCTTACACCAATTCCATCATTCTGAATAAAAAAGTTCTGGTTCCTGTAACCGGTTCATCATGGGATGATGATGCACTTGCCGCATACGAAGCGGCCATGCCGGGTTATGAAGTAGTGGGAATGACAGGAAGCTGGTATTCAACTGATGCTCTGCATTGCCGGGCCAAAGGCATTGCCGATATCGGGATGCTGCATATTTCGCATGTTCCCGTATTGACAGATCAACCGGTACAACCCGATTATTATATCGAAGCAGACATCACAGCGCACAGCGGACAGGCAATTTACCCCGATTCGGTTTTTGCGGTTTACAATGTTAATGGCGGCGAGTGGGATACCATCCCGATGTTCTACTCATCCGGAAAAACTTATGCGGGTTATATTCCCGGAGAAAATTACGGAAGCCAGATCAGCTATTTCATTTATGCAGCCGATCAATCCGGCAGGCATACAACCCATCCGTTTATAGGAACTCCTGATCCGCACCGGTTTTATATCGGAGAAGAATTGTTGCCTCAAATTTCAGCTTATCCGGGTGTTTTTAATGTAACACTTGGTCTGGATGAAAACACAAATAAAATATTAACTGTAAAAAACACCGGCGGACCTGTATTAAACTACCAGGCCAACGTGGTTTATTCCAGCGAATCGGATGCCATTGTACAAGCCTACCCTCAGCCTGTGAATTTCTGGACCGGTTCATGCACCGATGCAACAAAAACAGAAACCAGCATGGTGGTGGCTTACAACAATGAAGACGGCTGGATGCGTTTTGATGTTAGCGCCATACCCGTCGGTTCGCAAATCAACAGCATTGAATTACATGGATATATAAATGACACCTACTGGCCGTACTGGAGTATAACATCCTTACCGGATGATCCGCTCACTGCTTCTGCTTCCACCATCCGGAGCTGGATCGAATCGCATTCTTCCTCAGGTGAAGCGTATTATTTTGGAAACGAAAACAGTTCTTTTGCTACGGGATGGCACACCTGGTCGCTGGGCAATTCAGCTACCACCGACCTCGAAATTGCACTTTCGGGTGGCTGGTTTTCAGTGGGTATCGATTCACGCGATAATGACAATACCTATTACCTGATCTTTGACGGATGGGCTGAATCCAATCCGCCTTACCTGGTGATCGACTATTCCTACACCCCTGCTTTTGAATGGC
Source organism: Bacteroidales bacterium (assembly GCA_020438135.1). Taxonomy (GTDB): domain Bacteria; phylum Bacteroidota; class Bacteroidia; order Bacteroidales; family JAADJA01; genus JAADJA01. Next base: position 6,770 of record JAGQVF010000078.1, read on the forward strand.
TTAGCCTGGATGGAAATTCAGGAGTTTCAGGCACAATTCAGCAGAACGATTCCGTTACGATCAATGCCGGATTTGATGCCACCGGTCTGGATGAAGGGATTTATTCAGCTTCCATTGACATTTCGAGCAATGACCCTGATCAACCTCAAATGTCGATCCCTGTTACCCTTGAAGTGATCACCGCTAAGTTTATTGAGGTGAAGCTCTTTTTGCAGGGCGCTTTCCACAATACGGAAATGACTACGCATCTTAACCAGGCCGGGATGATCCCCGACAATCAACCATATGATATTTCTCCCTGGAATTATGATGGAACCGAAAATCTTAATGCAATTCCCGATCCGGATATTACCGACTGGATTTTGGTAGAATACAGGGATGCTGCTGATGCAGGTTCTGCAAATTCTTCAACCATTATCGGAAGAGAGGCTGCCTTTTTATTAAAAGACGGAACAGTGGTCGCTTCAGATGGATCAGGGAGTTTAACTTTTCCTTATTCGGTTCAGAACGAATTATTTGTGGTGGTTTATCACCGCAATCATGTACCCGTGATGTCGGCAAATCCGGTTACAGAATCAGGAGGTATCTACCATTATGATTTTACTATAAGTGATGAGCAATTTTATGGGGGGATGGGGTCCTGTATCGAAGTCGTTCCGGGAGTTTGGTCGCTGATTGGCGGAGATGCCGATGCCGATGGCTCCGTAAATTCAACTGATAAAGATACATACTGGAATTCTCTGGTTGGGCTAAAGGGATATTTGAAAACCGATTTTAACCTGGACGGAGAAACCGATAACAAAGACAAAAACAACATATGGATACCTGCAAACGGTAGCACAGGTTTACTTCCTTAGAAAATCAAATACAAAAACATATCATCATGAACAGATTTATCCATTTTCTTTTTATCTTTTTGATCAGTCTGAACCTTTCGGCGACAGCCTGGCAGGGCATCACATCAAACCAGCCGGAAGCAGCAGCTATAGAGCTGACCTCATCCAACATTCATCAGTCGGTGATAACCTTTAGTCTGGAAGGTTTTCAATTTATCCCTGTGGAAACGCCCAATGGCAATGCCGGAATCATTGATATTGAAAACAGTTCAAGAATACTGGTGAAGGGTGCACCCGATCTCGCCAAATTAACGGCTTCAGTCATCATCCCTGACATGGCACAAATGAAAGTGGAAGTGATCGATGCCAAATTCGAAACTTTCGAAGAAATTGAAATTGCACCGTCGAAAGGCAACTTCAGCAGGGATAACGATCCTGCCAATGTTCCTTTTGAGTATGGCAGATGGTATTCTGAAGATAAATTTTACCCCGGCGAACTTGCCGAACTCAGAAATCCCTATATCGTCCGCGATCATCGTGGGCAAACAGTGATCGTTTATCCGTTTCAATACAATCCGGTGACAAAGACCCTGAAGGTATATACCAGCCTCACCGTTAAACTTTCGGAAACCGGAAATGCCGGATATAATCCGCTTGTCAGGCAATCGATCCCGGATAAGATCGATGCGGATTTCAGCAAGATCTATGCACATCATTTTCTGAATAGTTCTATAACCGATTACACACCTGTGGAAGAAGAGGGGAATATGCTCGTAATCTCTTATGGAGCGTTTATGGCCGATATGCAGGCATTTGTGGATTGGAAAAACACCATCGGAATTCCCACCGAAATGGTGAATGTTTCAACCATTGGAAACAGTGCAGCCATCAAAACCTACATTGCCAATTATTACAATACCAACGGGTTGACTTATGTGTTACTGGTGGGCGATGCAAGCCAGGTGCCGAGCAGTTACGCAAGCGGTGATTCCGATAATGATTACAGCTACATCGTGGGAAGCGACCATTATCCCGATATTTTTGTAGGCCGTTTCTCTGCCGAAACTGCAGCCCATGTCCAAACACAGGTACAACGAACCATTGAATACGAACAAACACCCAATACCGGGTATGATTTTTATACCAAATGTATGGGAATTGCTTCGGACCAGGGACCCGGTGACGATAGCGAATACGATTATCAGCACATCCGGAATATGCAAACCGACCTGCTCAACTATACCTATGATTACAATTTTGAGCTTTTCGACGGATCACAAGGTGGCAACGATGCCTCCGGAAATCCGTCATCTTCCATGGTTGGCGCCGATATCAACTCCGGAACCGGGATCATCCTTTATACCGGTCATGGAAGCACTACCTCCTGGAGTAGCTCAGGATTTAGCAGCACCAGCGTAAATTCGCTGACCAATACCGGCAAATTACCTTTTATCTGGTCGGTGGCTTGTGTAAACGGTAATTTTGTTGGTACCACTTGTTTTGCGGAAGCCTGGATGCGCGCAACGTATAACAATGAACCTTCGGGAGCCATTGCTACCTTGATGAGCACCATCAACCAAAGCTGGAACCCGCCCATGGAGGGCCAGGACGAAATGGTTGATCTGCTGGTGGAAAGTTATGCCAACAACATCAAACGAAGCTTTGGTGGACTTTCGATGAACGGATGTATGAAAATGAATGACACCTATGGTTCGGCCGGAGATGAGATGACTGACACCTGGACCTGTTTCGGCGATCCTTCAGTTATGGTTCGGACTGCAGTTCCTCAAATTCTTTCCGTATCACATAACCCGGTGATAATGCTGGGATCAGACCAGTTTAGCGTAACCTGCGCTGAAGAAGGTGCATTGGTTTGTATTTCGATCGATCACCAAATTATTGGCAAAGCCCTCGTAAGTGGCGGCATGGCAACTGTCAACTTCGATCCGCTGACAACCGTTGAAACAGCTACCATTGCCGTTACGGCTTATAACCATGTTCCCTATCTTGCTGATGTAGATATTGTTCCGGCCAGCGGACCTTACATCAGTATTTCTGAGATCATTGTGAACGATGTAAATGGAAACAACAACGGGGAGCCCGATTATGGTGAAATCGTCACCCTGCATGTAACCCTCGAAAATGCTGGTAGCGCTGATGCCAATAATGTTGATGCCATCCTGAGTTCAACCAGCCCGTTTGTAACCATCATGGATAATGCCCAGAACTGGGGTACCATCGGAACCGGATCGGTTTCGCAACAAACCGATGCCTTCGCAATTACCTTTCACAACGACATTCCCGATCAAACCAGCGTTCCGTTCACACTTGAAGTTTCAGGAACCGCGGATGAAATATGGACTTCAAACTTTAACCTGACCGCACTGGCACCGGTAATTGAAGCAGGTACGATCACAATAACCGACAATCAACCGGGCAACAACAACAACGGGATTTTGGATCCGGGAGAAACAGTGACCTTTTCCATCGGCATTGACAATACAGGAGCATCTGTGTCACCTGTTTTCGCTGCAACCCTTACCACGGGCGCAAGTGGAATCACCATTCAAAACGAAACATTCAACGGCTCTGCTATTGCATCAGGAGGAAATGCTATAGCAACTTTTACAGTTGAAGCCGATGCTGGTATTTCAGTTGGATCGACGGCTGATTTTAATTTTAATGCAACAGCCGGAGCTTATTCCGGCAACCAGGTTTATAATGTTGTGATCGGTCAGATACCCGTTGTGATCATCGACCTGGATGATACACCGATTTCAGGGACTGCCATGCAAACCTGTCTCAATTCACTGGGTATTGCTCATGATTATGTAACCTCCATCCCTTCCGATCTGGATCTTTATTCGACTGCTTTTGTGCTCCTTGGAATTTACAGCAATAATCATGTGCTTTCCACTACTGAAGGTCAAACCCTGGCAAACTTTCTCTCCGGAGGAGGTAACCTGTATATGGAAGGAGGAGATACCTGGGCATATGATGCTTCCACTACTGTTCATGGAATGTTCGGAATAGATGGTTCAGCGGATGGAAGCAGCGACATGGGTACTGCGCTCGGGCAATCGGGAACTTTTACCGACGGGATGACCTTTACCTATGCCGGTGAAAACAACTATATCGATCATCTCGACCCCATTTCTCCTGCCTTTGCAGTTTTCAGAAACCAGAGTCCGGACTATGGGTGTGTAGTGGCCCACGATGCGGGAAGTTACAAAACCATCGGGGCTTCCTGTGAGTTTGGAGGTTTTACAGATGCTGCATCTCCTTCAACCAAATTAGAACTGATGACCAAATACCTTGGGTTTTTTGGAATGGGTGGTTCATCCGATCCCGTTATCAGCCTCAATCCGATAAGTCTTGATTATGGAAATGTGCTGGTCAACTCCACCCAGATACTCAGTTTCACGATTCAAAATACCGGTGGCGGAAATTTGACCGGCGATATTACAACTCCCCCGGTATTTGCAGTGGCAGCCGGAGCAAAAAACAATCTGAAGGTCAACCAGGGGAAAAACAGCTTGAACTTTTCAATCGGTGCATATGGCAGTCAGGAGTTCGAACTGGCTTTCGCACCGGTAGCCGCGCTTTGTTATAATGGAAATGTAACGATCAACAGCAACGACCCTGTCAATCCTGTGATTTCTTTGCCGGTTTCAGGATGTGGAATCGAAGCTCCGGAAATTGCCGTGAACCCGGCTTCGTTTAACGTGCTTTTAGCGCCGGGTGGGTCAACTAACCTTCCACTCGAAATATTTAACAATGGCGGATCCCAGCTCAATATCGATGCATCCGTTGTGTATGATCCCGGAACCAAGGATGCCGATCTGTTTTACCCACAAAATACAAACTATTGGACCGGATCATGCACCTCAACAGCTAAAACAGAAACAAGTCAGGTTACCTGTTGGAACACAGAAGACGGGTGGATGAAATTCGACATTTCATCAATTCCGCAGGGAGCAACCATCAATTCCATTGTATTCCACGGATATGTGAGCGAAACCTATTATCCTTACTGGAGTGTAACATCCCTGCCTATGGACCCTGTGACTGCAACTGCATCGGATATAAAAACCTGGGTTGAAGCCAATTCGTCCTCCACCCTGGCATATTATTATGGAAATGAAGCTAGTACTTTTGCTACCGGTTGGCATGCCTGGTCACTTACAGCATCTGCAATCACTGACATGGAAGCGGCCCTTTCGAGCGGATGGTTTGCGATGGGGCTCGACTCACGTGACAATTCATCGACCTATTACATAGTTTTTGATGGGTGGATGGAAAGTACTTTACCGTTTCTCGATATCGAATATACCTGGGAACCCACTTACAACTGGCTCTCACTTGATGGAGGGATCAACATAGCCCAGCCGGTCGATGCCGGTAGCAGCTACATCGCTGATATTGGATTCGACGCTACAGGTTTAACTGAAGGAGTTTATGAAGCTGAAATCGTGATCAATAACAACGACCCGGTACATAATCCGTTAACCATTCCGGTTACGCTCACAGTTGGTTCAACGCCCACGCTGGAAATCAAGGTGAACCTGGAAGGACCGTTTAATGGTATTGATATGAATACAACTTTAAGTGATAAGGATTTAATCCCATCAAATCAGCCTTACGGTGGTTCGCCATGGTATTATGAAGGTACAGAAACAGCAGCAGGGTTGAACGGAAGTGGTTCTGTCGACTGGGTTCTGGTGGAAATGAGAGATGCTCCCGGCGGACCGGAAACAGCAACTTCATCTACCATCCTTTCAACAAAAGCAGCTATTTTGCTTGACGATGGAAGTATAGTTGGTACCGACCTTTCATCAGCTTTGCTGGTGGACATGCCTGTTTCGGGAAATCTATTTATTGTGATCCGTCACAGAAACCACGTTCCTGTTATGTCAGCAAATGCACTTATATTATCCGCGAATACATATACATATGATTTCACAAGCGGTGCGGATGCAGTATATGGCGGAATTTCAGGTCATAAAGAAATTTCTCCCGGCGTGTGGGGCATGATGGCGGGAGATGGCCAATGCAATGGGCAGGTCGATATGAACGATAAAGTGATTTACTGGAATAATCAGGTTGGCGAACAAGGTTACCTGCCAAGCGATTTAAATCTTGATGGTGAAACAAACAACATAGACAAAATCGAATATTGGGTGCCAAATTATGGTGCCGGATCAATGGTGTTGGATTGATTACGATAATATTTATACAATATTTACGCGGTATTATAAATAGAGACGCAATGCATGCGTCTCTATTTTTATATACAAACGGATTAACACCAACCGTTATCATTGATCGATCAACCGTTCCAGCGATGCCGAAACGTTTTCGCTGGGTTTGCGGGCAGGGAATTGTAAAATGTTTCCGTTGCCGTCGATCAGGACAAACAAGGGCAATGTTTTTAAATCGTATTTTTCAGTAATGCCATACCGGTTACCATTGTAAAGAAAGGTCCAGTTGTAGTTTTTCTCATCTTTAAATTTTGAAATAACCTCCCTGTTAAAATCGAATGATATGGTAATGAAATGAATTTGATTCTGATACTTTACAAAAAGGCTGTCCATGTATTCAAACTCACCGAGTGAGGCAAAACTAAGCGTGTTCATAAATCCAATGTATACCGGTTTTCCAAGAAAATCATGAAGCCTGACTGTATCTCCATAAAGGTCTGGCAATGTAAACCCGGGTGCCGGAAATCCGTTTTGTAAACGTGTTAGCACAAAAATCAGGTTTTCAGCAATCCTTCGATGGAGTGCAAATTTACTTTGTTCACTGATATAATTAAGGTAGTTAAGGATATTTGGCGCATACAAATCAGGTTGGTAATAAAGTTCCTTAAATGTCATCATTAACACAAGTTCCCGGATTTTTTCATTTCGCAGCAGGGTATCCTTCCCCAAAGAATCGATCAGTGCATCGTATGCAACCGGTTGATTGATCATTTCTTTCAGTTCATACCGCTGAATAAATCGATTGTTACCCGTTAAATGCCTATCGAACAAGCTGGTAAAAAAGTTCATAAACTCAGGATGGTTATACCGGATCTCCTGATCATTCAAATATTCCTGGAACAACTTTGCCTTTCTGGTGGGTGCAATAGAAAGCTTGAGTGATGCGAGTTTGTATTTCCTGTAAATCCCGAAAAAATCATCTTCCGGAGAACCAAAAATGCTATCGGTCTTTTTTTCGAAGGCATAGATTACACGCAGATCACGTCGCTGGTAATATCCTGAGAAAGTTTCGTAAACAAATTCGTTGTAAAGTCTGTCGAAGTGGTTGATTTTCTCATTTAATCCGGATGTATCGCCACTGATTAATGAGCAGGGCAAATACCCGAGGTTGTAGAGAGGTCGGTATTCATTTTTCAATGAAACGGTATCGCAAAAAAACTGATAATGATCTCCGGGCAAAGCAAACATCTCCAGTTTATAAAATCCGGTTTCGATAAATACCTTACGGATTTCCTTATGGTCTGCAGTGAGCAAAAAATAGCCTGCACTATCCACCCATGTTTCATACAAAATCACAGTCCTGTTCGAAATGTAATCATCAGTTGTGCTAAGCCGAATTTCATATCCTTCTGCTCCTGACAATGTCCCATCAAACGCAGTTTCCTGGGCAACCATTTCGCTTACCGAAAAGAGCAGCACAAAAATGAACAGATATGAAATATAGGATTTTTTCAAGTTGAGAACCATGATCAGGCATTCAAACGTAACAGAACGTCAGGTAGTATAAATGTTTATTAATCTGCTCCTGCGTGTTTCTTCAGACTATTTAAATCGATTGCATCGGGGACAAATGCCGAAGCATCACCGCCATGCCGAACAATGTCACGCACGATGCCTGAATTTAGAGATGTATACTCAGGTGCTGTCAGGAAAAAGACAGTTTCCACATTGGGATTGAGGGTTCGGTTGGTTTGTCCGATGCTACGTTCAAATTCAAAATCTGCAGAAGTTCTGAGACCACGTAAAAGATAACCCGCATCCAGTTTTTTACACAGGTCGACAGTGAGCCCTGAATACTCGATGATTTCGACTGAAGGATGATCTTTAAAAACGCTTCTGAGCCATTCTAATCTTTGCTCCACCGGGAAAAAACCTTTTTTCTCCGCATTCAATCCGATGGCAACATATAATTTGTCGAAAAGAGGAATGGCTCTCTTAATAACCGATTCATGACCTTTCGTAATGGGATCGAATGAACCGGGAAAAACTGCGATCTTTTTCATTAAAGCGATATTTTAAGCAAAAATAGAAAATATCTGTTGAAAACTACGGGCGATAATGTTAGCTCCGTTAATTGTGTGATTCAGAATAAAACAAAAAAAATCATACCATGTACCGCAAAAAAATAAAATTACTTCAATCAAATTCCCATAATTTTGCCGCATGGTTTATAACAAGGAAATTGCGATTACTATTTCGGAGTATTTATTGCAAATTAAAGCGATAAAGCTAAGTGTGAAGGAACCCTTCACGTGGGCCTCGGGTTTAAAATCTCCGATTTACTGCGATAATCGGAAAACTTTGTCTTTCCCGAAAATCAGGACCTTTATCAGGCAGCAGTTTGTTGAAATTATCAATGAGGAATTCGGATCAATCGATCTGGTAGCTGGAGTTGCTACGGGTGCCATCGCCCATGGGGTGCTGGTTGCACAGGAACTTGGATTACCCTTTGTGTATGTTCGCTCATCCGAGAAAAAGCATGGATTGGAAAACAAGATCGAAGGATATTATGAGTCGGGGCAATCGGTGGTGGTTATTGAGGATCTGGTATCTACCGGAAAAAGCAGTTTGCAGGCAGTTGATGCATTGCGATCGGCAGGATGTGAAGTGAAAGGCATGGCGGCTATTTTCAGTTATAACCTTAAAAAAGCGCTCGATAATTTTAAAGAAGCCCAATGCAAGCTCATCACCCTTAGCGATTACGATGAATTGATCAAACAGGCCATCGAAAGCAACTACATTTCAGAATCCGATCTCAAATCACTCATCACCTGGCGTAAAGATCCTGAATCATGGGGATCCTGATCTGCAGCCGGTAATAAATCCTGTTTATGACAACATTTAAAAGTCAGCTAATCTCTGTAAACCATTCGGCCAAAAAAGTATTTGATTTTCTGAGTGATTTCAGGAATTTTGAAAAACTTATGCCCGATCAGGTGATCAACTGGAAAGCAACAGAAGATCAGTGCTCATTTACGATTAAAGGGATGGCAGATATGGCCATGCGAATGGGTGACAATATTCCGCCTGTTAAAATTACATATCTTTCCGAGGGTAAATCTCCCATATCTTTCAACCTCGAATTCAGCATCGACCAAAAAGAGACAAATCGCTCCGACGTGCAGGTGATTTTAAATGCGAACCTCAATCCCATGTTGAAAATGATGGCATCGAGACCTCTCCAGAATTTCGTTACCCTTCTTGCCGAAAAGTTAAAAGAAGTAATGGGCGATAATTGATCCGAAACAGCATCATATAACAAAGGAAATTTCTTTCAGATCACAATATAACAGGCCTTTCTCTTTCGTTTGCAATTTCAGCTGCCCAAACTGATCAACACCCATGATCTTTCCATAGACAGGTTTTCCTTCGTACTGGTAATCGCGCCATTCGCCGTTTCCAAAAAGAGCATCCATGTAATTTTTACGTAGGGATTGATCATCTGAATTCCTGAGCATGGCATACCGGTTATCCATAAAACCACACAAAGATTTCAGACATCCGGCAAGGTCAAGCTTTGCTTTCACAAAATGAACCAGCGAAACAGGATTCGGTATAGCAGAACTGAATGTCTGTTGATTTAAGTTAACTCCTACACCGGCAATGGAATACAGAATATGCTCTCCTTCAATAGCATGATAGATCAGAATACCGGCTACCTTCCCCCTGTCGATATAAATATCATTCGGCCATTTAATGCGCACTTGATGGGTAGGTCCTGTTAAAGAACCAACAAAGTCGAAAAGGGCAAGCGAAACGGACATATTAAGCTTAAACTGATCTTTCGCAAGTAAAAATGAATGTTCGAGATAAAAGCTACAGGTCAGGTTTTGACCGGGTTCACTTTCCCACCGGTTTGTTCCGAGCCCTTTGCCGGCAGTCTGTTCAATTGCCGCTACAACACTGCCATGAATAAGTCTTTCTTTCTTAAGTAATCCATTCAAATAATCATTGGTTGAAGTTGTTTTATCAACCCAAATCAGCTTATCTCCAATCGGTAGCAAAGTATCGGTCATCTTATATAGAATAAATCAAAATTAGACCCGCTGCAAAACAAACCATTCAAATGGATGTTACAATGTGAATGCAGGGCGTTAAATTATTTAAAATGTTACTTTTGCAAACATAATTCATTAATATTTATGCCGAAAAAAGACAAAAACGATTCTGAAAAATTAACAACAGTTATTGTCGAAGGAATTCTCAGGAAAAAAGGACAACAGGTATTGAGTTTAAATTTAACAAAATTGCCCAATGCAGTAAGTGATTATTTTATTGTGTGTCATGGAAACACAAAAATTCAGGTTGAAGCCATAGCAGATTCGGTATTGGATGAGACCATCAAAGAACTGGGTGCCAAACCATGGCATAAAGAAGGTTTTGAAAATGCGGAATGGATTTTGTTAGACTATGTCGACGTTGTGGTACATATCTTCACAGAAGAGGCCCGTTGGTTCTACAACCTTGAAAAACTCTGGGCTGACGCGCAACTCAAAAAATATCAGGACAAAAAAAATAACAAAGAGGCTTTAAACGATTAAAGGAAATAAGCAGGACACAATGGCAGAAGATAAAAATCAGAAAAGAGATACGAAGGGCAAGCCACCCGCAGGGAAAAATCCAAGAAATAAATTTAATTTTTACTGGATATACGGCATCATCGCCATCATTTTTATAGGATTAACATTTACCAATTGGGGCAGCGGTTTAAAAGAAGTTGACTGGGGCGAACTGAAAACCATGCTCGGCGATCAGGATGTTGAAAAAATTGTCGTGATCAATCGCGAACAGGCTGAGATTTATATAAAACCCGATAAACTTTCCAAAACCAAATATGAAGAGGTTAAAGACCAGGGATTCCAGGGTAGCGGACCTCAATATGTCTATACAATTGGTTCATATGAAACTTTCAAAGAGGATATTGAAAAAGCTCAGGAAGGGATTGAAAATCCAATATACCTACGCAATGAAAAACGACATAACTGGTCAGGTGAAATTCTGAGTTGGATTTTACCACTCGTTATCCTGATCGTCGTGTGGATTGTGATCATGCGTATGATGAGCCGGGGCGGTGCCGGTGGTGCACAGATATTCAACATTGGAAAATCAAAAGCCCAGCTTTACGACAAAGAAACGGCTGTGAATGTTAATTTTAATGATGTGGCCGGTCTTGAGGAAGCGAAAGTTGAAGTAATGGAAATTGTTGATTTCCTTAAAAATCCGGGAAAATACACAAACCTGGGAGGGAAGATACCAAAAGGAGCTTTGTTGGTCGGTCCTCCGGGAACCGGTAAAACACTGCTAGCAAAGGCTGTAGCCGGTGAAGCCCAGGTTCCTTTCTTTTCTATTTCAGGATCCGATTTCGTGGAAATGTTCGTTGGTGTGGGAGCCAGCAGGGTAAGAGACCTTTTTAAACAAGCCAAAGAGAAGGCACCCTGTATCATCTTCATCGATGAAATTGATGCCATCGGCCGGGCGAGGGGTAAAAATCCCTTAACCGGAGCAAACGACGAACGAGAAAATACCCTCAACCAGTTGCTCACCGAAATGGATGGATTCCAGAGCAATACAGGCGTGATCATCCTGGCGGCCACCAACCGTGCCGATATTCTCGACAGGGCATTGTTACGTGCAGGTAGATTCGACCGGCAGATCCATGTTGAACTTCCCGACCTGGAAGAGCGAAAAGCAATTTTTAAAGTACATACCAGGATATTAAAACTTGATACCGCAGTCGACCTGAACTTCCTGGCCAAACAAACTCCCGGGTTTTCTGGAGCTGACATTGCCAACGTTTGTAACGAATCCGCTTTGATAGCAGCCCGCCGCGATAAAAAACAGATTGAAAAGCAGGATTTTCTCGATGCTGTTGACAGAATTATAGGCGGACTCGAAAAGAAAAACAAGATTATTTCCGCATACGAAAAGAAAGTGATCGCCTATCATGAAGCCGGTCATGCAGCGGTTAGCTGGTTAACAGAACATGCTCACCCGTTGGTAAAGGTTACCATCGTACCCAGGGGTAAATCACTTGGAGCTGCCTGGTACCTCCCTGAAGAACGTCAGATCACAACCTACGATCAAATGTTTGATGAATTAACAGCCGCTCTCGGCGGTCGTGCTTCAGAAGAAGTGAACTTCGGTAAGATCAGCACCGGTGCTCTCAACGATCTCGAAAAGGTTACCAAACAAGCTTTCAATATGGTGGTTTATTTTGGACTGAATGATAAACTTGGAAATATTTCTTATTACGATTCAACTGGTCAGCAGGAGTATTCTTTCCAAAAACCATACAGTGAAAAAACGGCCCAGGTGATCGATCAGGAAGTGAGCCTGATTGTTGAAAAAGCCTATAAAAGAGCTGTTGAGATCATATCTGAATACAAGGATAAAGTTGAACAACTTGCCATGAAACTGCTTGAAAAAGAAGTGATCTTTAGGGAAGACCTTGTGGCCATTTTTGGAGATCGACCTTATGAAGAAGAGAGGAAACGCATTGAAAAAGAAGTGGAAGAGGAAGTTAAAAAGCTGAAATCCAACAACAAGGTAAAATCAGTAACATCTTCGGACACCAACAACGAAGAACAGGAAACAGACAATGATTCGGAAGAAAACCCTGAGAAGCTTCCGGAGCATCAAAATAAATAGCCTGTAAATGGAAGAAACAACACCCAGAGAACAGGTGCTGAAAAAAATCAGGAATGCCCTGATCAGTAAAACTGAAAACCCCTATCCGTCGCTGGATATGGAGGCGCCTGTTTATCACAGTTTCACCGATCCGGTTGATATCACCTTTGCTGAACAGTTTGTGAAAGCAGGAGGCAAATTTGTTTACAATGAAAATGAACCCGAGCTTCGAAACAACTTGCTTTCACTGATGGCAGAAAAAAAAATCGAGGAAGTTTTTTGCCGGGAACCCGAACTGATTGATGTTTTAAACAAAACAGGAATTCCGAATTTCAGCGCCATCGAAAAGCTTGAAAAAACAACAACCTCGGTTACCGGTTGTGAGTTTTTAATAGCAAGATTTGGAAGTATCATGGTTTCATCAGGACAAACAACAGGCAGAAGGGCCAATGTTTATCCTGAAATTCACATAGTGATCGCCTCTACCAGTCAGGTAGTTTCTGAGCTAAAGGACGCCATTACGGCCATGAAAAAGAAATATGACAAGAAATTGCCATCGATGGTTTCGGTAATAACCGGACCAAGTCGAACAGCCGATATTGAAAAAACCCTGGTTATGGGAGCACACGGTCCTAAGGAACTTTATGTATTTTTGCTTGACGATGTAAATAACGAAACATATGGAAGATAATTTAATAGAAATATTTGCCGCCAACGAAATGTATAAGATCGATATCATTCGCGAATTGCTCTCCGAAGCTGATATCGAAAGCTTTATCCTGGATCAGAAAGGACGTAGTTTCCTGATTGGCGATATTCACCTTTTTGTGAACAAAGAGGACGAAGAAAAAGCCAAGTCCATCATTTCAAAACACGACATGTAATTGATGTATTATTCCCTTTAAAACCGGTTTATGGATCAAAACTGGGTTAAAATATATACAACCGGTGTACCCTATAAAGTCGAATTATTGAAGGGATTATTGCAGGAAAATGAAATCGAAGCTGTTATCATTAATAAAAAAGACTCCGCTTATCTGTTCGGCGAACTCGAGCTTTATGTCAGGGTTGATCAGGTGGTGAAAGCACGTCACATAATAACAACAACAGGAGAATTGTGAAGAACTTCCTCATCCGGACACTTTCAGGTTTTATTTATGTATTGCTGATTTTGGGATCGATTGTGGCCGGCCCGGTTTATTTCTCATTACTGCTCTTTATTTTCCTCATTTTCGGCCTTTCAGAGCTGGCTAAGATCGGCCGCTACCGATACCCGGAACTGCGGCCATTATCAATGTATGCACCTGCTATTGCCTTATACATCCTGCTTTTTTATTTTTCAACAACAGGCTCTGTGTACCTCAGTGCCGCCCTGCCTGGATTTTTGAACCTTATTTTGATAGCTCATCTCTTTACCAAAAAAGATGGGATCGTTTTCAATACGATTGGTTTTACAATTCTTCCCTTATTTTATTTAGCAATACCCCTGGCTTTGTTAACCTATTTTTTTCATCTTCCTGCAGGAAGAGAATACATCACTAAAGAGTTCATCGTCGGTTATTTTATTCTTATCTGGCTCAATGATACATTTGCCTATCTCACAGGCAAACTATTTGGCAGACATCACATGTTTGCCGCTGTTTCGCCCAATAAAACCTGGGAGGGAACTTTTGGCGGGTTGATTTTCGGAATTGCCGGTGCGTGGGGACTCTCCTATCTTTCGATAGAAATGGATTTTGCACAATGGGCCGGACTGGCAGTAATCACCATTATATTTGGTACATTTGGCGACCTGTTTGAATCTTTACTGAAGAGAAGGGCAGGTCTGAAAGATTCAGGCAGTATTATTCCCGGACACGGGGGTGTGCTCGACAGGCTCGATAGTATTTTGATATCTTCACCTTTCGTTTTTTTGTATTTATATTTTTGTCTATAGATGAATATCAGGTTACATAAGGAAGGATATCCAGTAATTCTGCTCGTGTTTTTTCTACTTCTGGCAGTATTCCTGACCCTCAATTTGGTTTTTCCAGCCCAAACCGTTTTTCACTATCTGATTTACCTGGCAGCGATCGTATTCTATTATTATGTAATCCGGTTTTTCAGGGCACCTGAACGATCGCTCAGGGTCGATCCAAAACTTATCTACAGTGGTGCAGATGGAAAAGTTGTAGTAGTTGAGGAAGTTTTTGAGAAAGAATATTTCCAGGATAAACGAAAACAGGTTTCGGTATTTATGTCGCCAACGGATGTTCATGTAAACTGGTATCCGGCAGGTGGAGAAATTAAATATTTCAGACACATTCAGGGTGATTACATCATTGCCTCACTCCCTAAATCTTCCGACAGGAACGAACGAACTTCCATTGTTGTGGAAACGGCTGAAAAAAAAGAAGTGATGTTCAGGCAAATTGCCGGGACAGTTGCCAGACGGATCGTTTGTTACGCAAAGGAGGGAAAGAATGCCAGACAGGGTGATGAACTCGGGATCATCAAATTCGGCTCCCGTTTCGATTTTTTTCTTCCTTTGGATGCAGAAATAATGGTAAAACCGGGTGATAAAGTAGTAGGCTGCAAAACCATTATCGCTCAATTACCTGCTACCTGACATGAATTGTAAACATTGATTGTTAATTATTTAAACATATCAGCCTTTTTAAGGTTAATTTAATCATTATTTTTGTGTCGCAATTGTATCAGTGTTAACAAACAATTCAGGAAGGAATGGATGAACATTTCCTCACATTACTAAAAAAAATCAGGTTTGAAGCCCGCAAAAAAAATCTCCAGGACTTTACTTTCCAGGAAATTGATGAAAAAATTGGTATTCGTAAAGAAACATTGAAGAAATATGTAGCTGACGAAAAAGAGCTGATAACAAACCTGTTAAGTCTCGAAAGAAAAAAATTCGAGGAAATTTTTACCATTCATAATTTTGAAGGCATCAATGCCATTGATATTTTGCTGACCGTAAGCAAGGAAGTTGCCAAAAACTTTATCCTTGTAAGCCCTGCCATAACTATACACCTCAAAGAAAGATACCCTGCCATTTACCAGGAACATTTTGATAAGCGCCTCTCCTTTATTTTTGAAAAAATCCAGATCAATATAACAAAAGGGATTAACCAGGGAATGTACCGCGAAGATCTGAGTATTGAACTGCTGGCAAGGCTATACCTTAGCAGATTGATCGATATTCACAATCCAGATTTGTTCCCGCCCGATAAGTTTTCATTTGAAACTCTGTTTGCCGTTATGTTTGAAGATCTTGTAAGAAGTATTGCCAAACCGGAAGGGATAAAGTATTATGAAAATAAGATCAAATCGGTGAAATTTGAAATAGATTCCTGAACCTGACCCTTTTTTCACACATGTAATTTGTCATTTCGGCGGCAGTATTTCGACACTTCAGTTATAAATTAATACAAAATTAAGGAAACGAAAGAACAATGTTTTGTTTCCTGCGTTTCTTTGATCTAGTTTTGCAAACTCTTTCAAAAATTGAAATGCATTTATTGAGCATGGACGAAAAACATCAAAAGATCATAGAAAGCGCTTATAAAGTCTTTATTGAAAACGGCATTCGTAATGTGTCGATGGATGATATTTGCAGGCAACTGGGAATTTCAAAAAAAACCTTGTACCAGGTAGTTGATAACAAAGCGGATTTGCTGTCGAAGATCACTTTATACATACAATCACAAATAAAAAGCAGAATTTACGAACTGCAGCATGCGGGATTAAACGCCATTGATTTTTTACTCGAAATGAGCAAAGCCTCAAGTGAAAATCACATACGCATAAACCCGATCGTGACATTTGAATTCAGAAAATATTATCCGCAGGTTTATGAAGAATACCTGGAACGGAAAAAAGACCTGGTGATCAATGGTATTATTCAGAACCTCGAACAGGGAATAAAAGAAGGACTTTATCGTCAGGACTTAAACAAAGAGATTGTTGCACATCTGTATTTTCAGAAAATAGATGAGTTTCATAATCTTAGTAAAAAGGAGAGCGAAGATTTCTCATATGCCAAAATTTTTGAGGTGATGTTCGAAAACCACATCAGGGGAATCTCAAATCCTGAAGGGATTGCATATTTTGAAAAACAAAAAGAAAAATTAAACTTCAATATTTAGTTTAACCAATGAAATACAAAAAGATAATATTAACAGCATCATTTTTATTCGGTTTGGGATTGTCGCTGGTCTCATCCCAGGAGGTGAAGGAGTTTTCGTTACGCGAAGCACAGATCTATGCACTGGAACACAATTATGATGTAGTGAATGCCATCACCGATATTGAAATTGCCAGGGAAAGGGTAAAGGAAACAGTGGCCACCGGCCTGCCGCAAATCAGCGGATCGGTTAGTTACAATGATTATCTGGAAATCCCGACACAACTTATTCCAGGAGAGTTTTTTGAGCAAGAACCCGGAACTTTTATCCCTGTACAGTTCGGGACCCAGCACAATGCGACACTGAGCGGTCAGGTAAATCAAATGATATTCAATGGGCAGTACATTGTGGGATTGCAGGCTTCTCAAGCTTATCTGAGCTTATCGGAAACCAGTTACGAGAAGAGCCAGATTGAGATCAAAAACATGATCGCAACAGCATATTACCCGGTGATCATCCTTCAGGAGAATCAAACGGTTTTCGATAGCATGCTTGTGACCCTGGAAAATATGTTATACGAAACCCGTGAATATTACAATGCAGGTTTTGTAGAGGATTCGGATGTGGACCAGCTCGAACTGTTAAAAGCCGATATGCAAACCACCCTCACCAACATCGAAAATCAATTGGAAATTTCGAGAAATACGCTGAAATATTTGATGGGTTTGCCGGCCGACCAGGAAATTGTTCTCACCGACAAACTGAACGACCTGATGATGGATGTGAACCGTGAGATTCTTATGCAGAAAGAATTTGATTTTGAGAACCACATTGATTACATCATGCTCGACAGGCAGGAAAATTTAGCAGATCTGCAGGTTAAGCTCAGCCGGACAGAATACTACCCAATGCTCAATGCATTTTATACCTATCAACGAAATGCACAACGTAATGAATTTAATTTCTTTACTTCGAATGAGAAGTGGTACCCGACTCAAATTCTTGGCTTACAACTGGATATTCCGATCTGGAGCAGTGGAAATCGCTACCACAAAGTACAGCAGAAAAAACTCGAACTGGAGAAGATCCACGTACAGCAGGAACAACTCAAACAGGGCTTATCGTTACGTGTTAGAACCGTCAGATCAGAATTTAACAATGCATACCTGGTTTATCAAAACAAGGAAAGAGCCCTTGCCAACGCACAACGCATTTACGAAAAAATGAGGACAAAATACAAGGAGGGTATCTCTACCAGCCTGGATCTGTCCCAAACCTATAACCAATATCTGAACAGCCAGATCGATCACCTGACCTCGATGCAGACATTATTGATGAAAAAGGCAGAGCTTGAAAAAGAACTTACAAAATCAGAATATTAAAAAAAAACCGGCTGCAGAACATGCATTTATTTAAGTCATATATCCCATTTATATTGTTTGCCGGTATGTTGGCGATTGTTTCATGCCACAACCAAACAGACGACCCTGACCAGATCATTCTCAAAACAAGGATGGATACGGTTAGTTATATCATTGGATTGGATTATGGAGACGGGATACGTGAGGAGCAAATCGATGCCAACAGACTTGCAGTATATAAAGGAATAAGTGATGGGCTGCGGGGCAAAAGCCTTCTTTCCGATTCGTTAAAAGAAATGATTATCGACGATTTTAACGAAGAACTCAAACATAAGATCGAAGAGGAAGGCAAGGCGAAAATGGAGGAACAGAAAAAAGCAGGTAAAAAATTCCTCGAACAAAACGCCAAAAATGAAGATGTAGTGGTTTTGCCTGATGGTCTGCAATATAAGATACTGAAAAAAGGAACCGGAATTCAGCCCGGCCCACAGGACAGTGTATTGGTGCACTACAGGGCCATGTTTACCGACAGAACGGTTTTCGATATGTCGTATGATCGCGGACCTGCCGGCATTCGCCTGAATTCGGTGATACATGGATTATCGGAAGGCATTCAACTGATGAAAGAAGGAGCCATTTACGAATTGTACATACCCTCAGGATTGGCATATGGCGACAAAACTTTTGCAGGGGTTATTCCTGCAGGATCAACTTTGATTTATAGCATAGAGTTAATAGATATTATTGAATAAAAAACAACGAATAAACAAATGAAAAAACTAACGATTATTTTACTTTTGGCCTTATTTGCCGCCTGTAGCAGTGAAAAGGAAAATGCCACAAGTGATAATGAGATCCTTAGCCAGATCGATGAATACAAACAACAGATCCGTGATCTGAATCAGAAAATCGAAGACCTCGAAAAACAACTCAGCAGTGAATCACAGGATGAAGGCATTGCCGTGAGTGTAAGAAATATCTCACCCGATACATTCAATCATTACATTGAAGTGAACGGAGTAGCTGAAGCCATCAATGCAGCCTATATCAGCCCGGAAATAAACGGACAGATAAAAAAGATTTATGTTGTCGAGGGTCAAAGGGTGAATGAGGGAGATCTGCTGGTGAAGATAAACAGCAGTGTTACCGAAAGTTCAATCCAGGAAGTAAAAACAAGCCTCGATCTGGCACAAACTACCTATAAAAAACAAAAAGAACTATGGGATAAAAATATTGGATCGGAAATGGATTACCTGCGTGCGAAAAACAATGTAGAATCACTTGAAAGCCGCCTTGAGACCTTACAGGCTCAACTTGATATGGCCGAGATAAAAGCACCCATCTCAGGAATAATCGATGATATAGCAGTGAAGGAAGGGGAATTGGCAGTACCGGGTCAGCAAATCATTCAAATGGTTAACCTGGGTCAGATGTACATCAATGCCGATGTTTCTGAAGCGTATATCCAGAATGTAAAGGAAGGTGAAAAGGTACTTCTGAATTTTCCGGCTTATCCTGACCTGAATATGGAAGTTGAGGTATTCCGCACCGGCAATGTAATCAAATCAGCAAACCGCACCTTCAAAATGCAATTGAAGGTTCAGAATCGTGACGGAAAGATTAAGCCGAATATGCTGGCAAAAATCAGGATTAATGATTATACACGTGAAAATTCACTGATCGTGCCCTCTATCGTGATCAAGCAGGATATGAATGGTTCTTACCTGTATGTTGTTAATGATGAAGATAATACGGCAAAAAAAGTATATATTAAAACCGGTCGAAGCTACAACGATAAAACAGTGGTCACCGACGGAATAAAACCCGGAAGCACCATAATTGTTGAAGGATACAATCAAATATCCAATGGAAGCAAACTAAAAATTACCGGGTAAACAAACCAAAATAAACCGGAATAAATTTAAACCGCTAAAATATTTTTCATGGCAAATCAGAATAATCGTGATGAAAAGGTCAGCAGGGAATTTAAGCTAACCACACTGGCCCTTCAAAATAAAAATACAGTATTTCTCCTGCTTCTCGTACTGATTGGTTTTGGGATTTACAGTTACCGGTCCCTGCCTAAAGAGTTGTTCCCTGACATCTACATCCCAACAGTGATGGTACAAACGTTATACTACGGCAACCCTCCTGTCGATATTGAGAACCTGATCACCCGACCGATTGAAAAAGAGATCGAATCGATCCGTGGAATCAAAAAGATCACGTCCAACTCATTGCAGGATGTTTCTGTAATTTTCATTGAGTTCAATACAGGTGTTGAGATCAACCAGGCGTTGCAGGAAGTCAGGGATGCCGTAGACAAGGCCAAAAGCGAACTGCCCAACGACCTGCTGGATGATCCGATGATCTCGGATATCGACTTTTCGGAATTCCCTATCATCAATATCAACCTTTCAGGCGAATACAGCATCAACGAACTGAAATATTACGCTGAATACCTCGAAGATGAGATCGAATCGGTGCAGGAAATTTCCAAAGTCGACATCCAGGGGATTAATGAAAGGGAAGTAAAGATCAATGTCGATCCACTGAAGCTGGCATCCTATGAACTTGGTTTTGGTGATATCGAAAATGCCATCTCATCTGAAAATGTATCCATTTCAGGAGGCGAACTAATCGTAGGAGGCACCCGTCGAACGCTTAGGGTAATTGGTGAGTTCGATAATGTGAAAGAGATGGAGAACATCATCATTAAACATGAAGACCAGGATGTTGTATATCTGAAAGATGTAGCCGATGTGATCTATGGATTTGAAGATCCTGATAGTTATGCCAGGCTGAACAAACAAAATGTGGTTACCCTGCAGGTGGTAAAAAAAGGAGGTGAAAACCTGCTGAATGCAACCAGCAAGATTTTCGATATCCTCAACCAGGCCCGTGAATCGAATACCATACCGGGAGACCTGAACCTGACCATCACAAATGATCAGTCGGACATGATCAAAAAACAATTGAGCAACCTCGAAAACAGTATCATTATGGGGGTGCTGTTTGTGTTGCTGGTGCTCTATTTTTTCCTCGGCATCCGAAACGCACTTTTCGTCGGTCTGGCCATCCCTACCTCCATGTTCCTCAGCTTCATTATTCTGGGATTGATGGATTACCGGATCAACATGATCGTACTATTTTCTTTGATACTTGCCCTGGGTATGCTGGTCGACAACGCCATTGTGGTGGTAGAGAATATCTACCGGTTCGTCGACCGGGGATATTCGAAATTTGAAGCCGCCAAAAAAGCGGTAGGCGAAATCGCAATGCCCATCATCTCTTCTACTGCAACTACGCTGGCCGCTTTCTTTCCACTGTTGTTTTGGGACAGCATCATGGGTGAATTCATGAAATACCTTCCGGTTACATTGATCATTGTTTTAACCTCTTCACTTTTTGTCGCCCTGGTGATCGTTCCAGTTATCTCGAGTTCATACATCAGACAGGGCGATCAAAATCCTCCTCCCAATAAAAAAAGAGGCTACAAAGTAGCAGCAATATTTGCCGGGGTGGCCATTTTATTTTACCTGTTGGGGGTGTATGTGATCGCCAACCTGTTGATGATCTTTGCCATTATCGGGGTTATGAATATATGGTTTTTATACAGAATATCAAAATGGTTCCAGGAAAAATTCCTGGTATGGCTCGAAGCCACTTATCTGCGAATACTCAAATTTGTACTCAGGGGTAGAAATCCGCAGTTTGCCATCATTGGTACATTCCTCTTGCTGATCCTGACGATTATCTTCTATTTTGCCAGGGAACCCAAAGTGGTATTTTTCCCGGAAGCCGATCCGGGATATATTAACATCATAGCAGAACTGCCTATTGGGACAGATATTGATGTTACCAATGAAACCATGAAAAAAATCGAAGATGATGTGTACGACGTAATTGGTGATGACAGAGACATCCTGAAATCTCTGGTTACCATTGTTGGAAATGGTGCTGTTGGCGAAAATGAAGGATTCAGCGGAAAATCTGGTGGACCTAACCGTGGATTGATCACAGTTACCTTTGTGGATTATGAGCTCAGAGGTGGAATAAGCACCGAAAAATATCTGAAGGAATTTAACAAAGCACTTGTAAATAAATACCCCGGAGTTACGGTAAGCATTGAGCGCGAAGCAGGTGGCCCACCTACGGGTAAACCTATCAATATTGAAATAAGTGGAAGAAACTTCGACAAACTGCTTTATTTGTCTGACACCATGATCAATTATATCAATTCAGGCCATATCGAAGGGATCGAGGGATTGAAAATTGATCTGGATGTTGGGAAACCGGAACTCCTGGTGAAGATCGACCGGGATAAAGCCCGAATGTTCGGATTATCGACCTACCAGATCGCCTCTACCCTCAGAACTGCAATCTTCGGTAAAGAAATCTCCGATTATAAGATCGGTGAAGATGAATACCCGATTCAACTCAGGCTTAAAAAAGAATACCGAAACGATTTGTCATCCCTGCTCAACCAGGAAATAACATTCAGAAGTGCAACCAGCGGCAAGATCGTACAGGTACCCATTTCGGCAGTGGCCGATGTTGAATACAGCACCACCTACGGTTCTGTGCAACGAAAAGACCTGGACCGTGTGGTTACTGTATATTCAAATGTGGTAGAAGGGTTTAATGCCACAGAGGTCAACAACCAGATCAGGGCTTTGCTTGAAGGTTTTGATATGCCTGAAGGTTATAAATATGAGTTTACGGGCGAACAACAGGAACAACAGGAGTCTGCTGAATTCCTTGCCAGCGCTATGTTGATTGCTGTTTCGCTTATTTTGATCATCCTGGTGAGCCAGTTTAATTCGGCAGTAAAGCCGATGATCATCATGTTTACGGTATTGCTTAGTACCATAGGTGTATTTGGCGGTTTGGGCACATTTAAGATGGATTTCGTTGTGATCATGACAGGAATCGGGATCGTTTCGCTTGCCGGGGTTGTAGTGAACAATGCCATCGTACTGATCGACTATATCGACTTGTTGAAACGCCGTAAAAAGAATGAACTCGGACTCGATCCTTCGGCAAACCTTTCTATCGAAGAATCGAAGAATTGTATTATCGAAGGCGGAAACACCAGGTTAAGACCTGTATTGCTTACCGCGATCACCACCATTCTGGGACTGATCCCGCTCGCTTCTGGGCTTAACATCAACTTCGAAACCATGCTGAGTGAATTTGATCCGGATATCTATTTCGGAGGTACAAATGCCGCTTTCTGGGGCCCGATGTCGTGGACCATCATTTTCGGATTAACATTTGCTACTTTCCTCACTCTGGTTATCGTTCCGGCGATCTACCATGTACTTTACAAAGTTAAACTCTGGGGAATCCGAACCTGGGACAAGGTTACAAATTCTTAGCCTTTTTCTCCTGGTCAGAATAAAGAGATATATACATACACATCCCCTTTCTGCCTAAATGGAGAGGGGATGTTTGTATTTCGAAGGTTCACCACAAATCAGGAGCACATTAATTTGATACCTTTGTAAAAAACAATCTCGAAGCATGTACAGAATTAAAATAATTCAATCAACGCTCCTTCTATTATCACCGTTTTTCCTGTTTTCTCAGAAAGACCAGGGTCTCGATTGTTTCTCCATTCTCGCTGGGAAAGATGCAACATCCGATGGTTCGGTAATGCTCGCACACAACGAAGACGACTGGGGCGACCGCATCGTTAACTGGTACAAGGTTACGGAACGTTCACATAAAAAAACAGATTCTGTTGTTTTGAAAAACGGAGCATCTATGGCCCTCCCGTCTCAAACCTGGAGTTATCTCTGGCTGGAAATGCCTGAGATGGAATTTTCCGATTCCTATATGAACGAATGGGGTGTGACCATTGCAAGCGATGCCTGTCTGTCGCGTGAAAATGATCCTGAACTCACAAACGGAGGCATTGGATACTGGTTACGACGCAGTATGGCTGAACAGGCCAAATCGGCCAGGGACGCAGTAAAGATCGGTGGAAGGCTTGTGGATACTTACGGCTATTCCTCCTCCGGACGAACCTATTGCATTGCCGATGCAACTGAAGTGTGGATGCTTTCGGTTGTAAAAGGGAAACACTGGGTGGCTCAACGGGTTCCGGATGATCAGTTGGCCATCATCCCGAATTACTACACGATAGGCTCCATCCAACTAGATGACACCCTGAATTTTTACGGATCTCCCGATCTTATTTCCTATGCTGAAGAAAAAGGATGGTATTCACCTGAAACCGATAGTGTTTTCAATTTCCGGGAAGCTTACAGCGATACCGGTACACTGAACAACACCGGCAATATTGTCAGGCATTGGAGTGCCATGAATGCTCTTTCGGGTAAAAAATATGAGATCGATTCAGAATTTCCTTTTTCATTCGAACCTTCCGAAAAGATCCGTTTGCAGGATCTGTTCAGCGTTTTGAGAAATCACAATGAAGGAACCGAATACGATGGTTCAAAAGGGTATACAAAAGGTAATCCGCACGAATTTGGCCGGGCCATTTGTTCGCAAACCACACAATACGGCTTTGTAGCACAGCTAAGGCAGAACATGCCGAAAGAACTGGCATATGTAATGTGGTTGTCACCCTTCCGGCCCTGCGTACATCCCTTCACCCAATGGTATTTCGGAATCGATGAAATTCCTGAACAGTATAGAAACGGCACCTGGCAAGAAGCTCTTGATAATCATTTTGAAACGATTGACAATCCCGATGAATATGCCTCCGGCCACGCCTTTCTTAAATATGTGAAGGAAGCCAAAGCGATCGACTCAAGCTACCACGATAAAATTGAAGATATCAGCATTGGGCTTAAACAGATCGAAAACGGGCTCATCAATAAACAACCTGTAATCGAACAAAGATTAATGGATCTGTATGAAAAAGACCGGGAACAGGCGGTAAAAGCAATTTCAGGTTATGTAACCAGAGGGTTTAAAACGGATTAAGATATTCTGTAAGTTCATCACCTAGAAATCCCGCTGATTCTTTTACTATTCTTTACACGAAATACCGATCTCTTTTTTACCCGGCCAAGGGTCTCAACCAAATCCAGACTCATTCTTTGCGGCGGACTGTCGTCTATTCGCCAGATATATAAAATGTTTTAATCATCATCACCAACAATTGAGTCAAAACAAGATGCCCTTGCATTTGTTCTATTTTATCTTTATATACAGGACTAAACACAAAAAACAAAAAACGATGACTTCTATGAAAAACAAAATCGCCCTCGTAACCGGTGGCAGTCGCGGACTTGGTAAAAACATGGCACTGGCTATTGCAAAAAAAGGAACCGACCTGATCCTTACGTATAACCACAATAAACAAAATGCTGAGGAGGTGGTTGCTGAGATCGAATCACTCGGACAAAAAGCCAGAGCGTTTCAACTCGACACCCGCGATGCGAAATCTTTTGATGCATTTTACAAGGATGTGTCTGCATACCTGAATCAGCAATATGGTGAAGCGAAATTCGATTTCCTGGTCAACAATGCCGGAACCGGGACATATGCCAACTTTTCCGACACCTCCGAAGCACAGTTGGACGACATGATCAACATCCATTTTAAAGGGGTGTATTTATTAACTCAAAAAGCATTGCCGCTTTTACAGGATGGCGGTCGCATCATCAATATTTCAACCGGACTGGCACGGTTTAGTCTTCCAGGTTATTCGGCATATGCATCAATGAAAGGTGCGATTGAAGTACTCACCCAGTATCTCGCTGCTGAACTTGGATCTCGTGGAATTGCCGCCAATGTGGTAGCACCCGGTGCCATCGAAACCGATTTTGGAGGAGG
>JAGQVF010000079.1 GCA_020438135.1 Bacteroidales bacterium
GGTTTTATTTTTCTTTTGAAATTGTTGGGAAGATATTTCTGATTGGCTTTGAGATTTTGTTTTACCTGATATGCTGCTTTTCTCAGGCACCGTTAATCCCTTTTTGGCAATAGCATAAACTTCTATTGGTTTGTCGATGTTTTTCAGGTCGAACCGGCCCATTGAAACTGTTTTTATGCCGGGCTGATTTTTGATTTCATCAAACACCTTCTCTGATATAAAAACACTGCCTGAAACCGCAAGAGATTCGATTCTTGAAGCTACATTCACACCATCACCGATGATATCGTCATGCGTAAAAATGATATCGCCGCTGTGTATCCCGATCCTTACAGGTAATTCAGGTTCCTGTAGAAAATCGAGTTGCATTTCTATACCGCATTTTACGGCATCAATGGCACTCGAAAACGTGCTTAAAGTTCCATCGCCATAATACTGCAATATTTTGCCATTGTATTTCTCAATGGCTGCATTAAATATTTTCCGGTGCCTGTTCCGGAAAGCCACAGCCTGATGTTCGTCTTTCTGCATAAGGGCAGTATACCCTTCGATGTCGGTAAACATAATAGCTGCCAATTGATGTGTAAAAGCAGAACTTTCTCCGGGAGTGTCACTTTCTGTTTTAGTTGCATGTTGCGAAACTTCACCGGGGGGATAACCATATTGTTCGCGGAAACATTTAACGAAATAGGAAGTGCTGCTGAAACCGGTTTTCCAGGCAGCTTCCGAAACATTTATTGTACCTGAAACCAATAGCTCCTTTGCATGTTTCAGCCTGATCTGCCGGACAAACCGGCTAACAGACAATCCTGTTAATTTCTGAATTTTGCGGAGCAGGTTCGATCGGCTCATCCCCATGGCGCCGGCAAGTTCCGATACCCCAAAACGTTCATCAGAAAGGTGATCTTCAACAATTTCAGTTGCTTTTAGCAGAAAATCTTTATCGAAATAGTTTGCCTGTGGCATCGCTTTCTTCGGTCAGTTAAAGTTCAATTTTGGGATGAAGGTACAAATATTTTTTCGATTCATTCCTCTTGCATTTTAAGAGCTGGATTTTTGGTTTTGCGTCATAATTTATATAGTTGCGTCATATTTTACACCACAACCTCAAAGCTTATATCATCTGCTGCACAAGTGTTTAAACCTGCGTCAACGCATCTGCGACCTTTGTTTCATCAAAATTTAGTGAAATCTCAAAACGTATACAAAATGAAAACACGAATCTATTTTCTCGACAACCTCAGGACTTTCATGATCTTCCTGGTAGTAGTTCTTCACGCAGGTATGGTTTATATCGATGGTTTTGATCCTTTCTGGATTGTAAGCGATGGTAATCGCGTAAATTCGCTCGGTCTTATTAATATGTATCTCGACTTGTTTGTCATGTTCGTGATCTTTTTTGTGTCGGGCTACTTTATTCCGATATCGGTAAGGAATAAACCGTTTTTTGTGTTTGCAAAAGCCAAATTTAAAAGGATCATGATTCCATGGTTGGTAGCTGTATTACTTCTTATTCCTGCCTATAAGTTTATCTTTTTATATAGCAGAGGATTACCTCAGGGTGATTGGTTTACCTACTTTCACTGGTATCATCGCGTAGGTACGGATCCGATTTATTTTGCAACCAATCCTACCCAAAACTGGCTGTGGTTTTTACCTGTACTGTTTATTTTTCAAATGGTATATTACCTGATGGACAGGTTTAGGTTATTGTCCTTTAAAATTTCAATGACAACGGCTGTTACCTTTGCCTTTCTAATCGGTTTGTTTTATTATGTCTCTATTTCCTCACTCGATATGATCGGATGGTATCATTCCGCTATTCTTGATTTTCAGCGTGAACGGCTGCTGGTTTATTTTTTGTTTTTTCTGTTGGGATCCGTTGCAAATAAGCAAAATGTTTTCAGCGAAAGCGGTAGAAATAAAAAAATGTATATAATCACCAATGTCGTT
Organism: Bacteroidales bacterium; assembly: GCA_020438135.1. GTDB lineage: Bacteria > Bacteroidota > Bacteroidia > Bacteroidales > JAADJA01 > JAADJA01. The sequence goes on from JAGQVF010000079.1 coordinate 1,954, forward strand.
CTTTCTGTTTCGGTTGGGATTTACACTATGGTAGCGCTCAACTTTTTCTTTAATATGATTGAACCGGGCAGAGATCACTACTACATTTCCGAACCTGTTGATAGCCTGCTTTATTTTGTTTCGTCGCTTGTGTCATCTTTAGGTTTTCTGTATATTTTGTTATATGTATTCCGTCATAAAATGAATAGGACCAGTATATTGCTGAATCGCCTCAATCAAAGTTCATATTATGTTTATGTAATACACATGATCGTTTTGGGAGCTGTTGCATTATTTCTTTCAAGGTTCTTTATGCATGGTATGATCAAATATATTATCCTGGTTTTAACAACCTATTTGCTAAGTAATGCGCTGGTATACAGCTATAACAGGATTGGTCAGCGCCGGTTTGTTCCCCAATTTGCAGTCTTATCTGCTTTTGTTCTGGCAACCTGGGTTTTGGTTTTACAGGGGCAACCTGTTGATACGATGGTGCAGGAAAATAAAACAGCAAATCTCCTGGAAAAACCCAAAACCGATCTGCATACTGCCATTGTTGCCGGAGATGCCGAAACAGTGGCACAGCACATCCGTTTGGGTTCTGATTTAAATATTGCCGAATTGTCGGGTGGTTCAAGTCCGTTGCATACAGCTTCTTTATTCGGTAAGTCAGAAATTGCCCACCTTTTACTGGAGGCAGGTGCCGATGTGAATTTTCAGAACAACGAAGGCTCAACACCTCTTCACACGGCCGCCTTTTTCTGCCGGGAGGACATTGTAGAAATGCTTCTAAATCACGGTGCTGACAAATCTATCCGAAACAATGCGGGGGTCACACCGCTCGAATCTGTTGAGGTCCCTTTTGAAGCCGTAAGCGGTATTTATGATTATTTCGGAAAAGCTTTTGCGTCGTTGGGGTTAAAGATCGATCACAAAGATTTGAAGTTTAAAAGACCCCGGATCGCAATTCTTCTCAGGCAGTATTAAGGATAGCTCAAGGATAAGATTTTAATCGGCGAGGGGTTAGCGAGTCATTTGGCTGAAGCGTGCCCCTCGTTTATTTGCTTAGCCGGCTATCTTAAAATTTTATAATCAATCTGAATTCAGTTTCTTATCTCCCATGTAAATATCAAATGTGGGTGGCATTTTTCGTCCTGAGCTCATCAACCCGATCATCATAATCAGACTGGTAAGCAGAATGACCATAAATAATATACCTTCACTGATGATCCCTTTGCTGTATTCGGCTGGGATGGCATAATATAACAGGATCGTGATCAAACCCCGCGGTGCAATAAAAAGTTCGGGAAAAAGATTCCTTCGCGCAAGAAATGTGAGATAGAGGTAACGGATCAGATACAATATCCCAACCACAATGAGGCCAGAAAGCAATACGATCGGGTCGTTGAAAAGCGCAAGCTGAAGTGTGAAACCAAAAATGAAAAAGAAGAAAGTCCGGATAAGGAATGCCGATTCGTTGGTGATCATTTTAAACCGGTCGATTCCATCCCTGAGGTTATCAACGTTAATAAATTTGCTGATCCGTGCCGGAGTGAGTAAATCAAGATTATTGAAGATCATCCCGAAAATCAGGATCATCAGCAGCGATGAAAGATGAATCATTTTTCCGAAAGCATACAACATGACCATGATGGCAAGCAACAGGAAAAATTTAATGTTCATGGTGGTTTTTTCGATAAAGAAAAGGATCAATACAGATATCACTACGCCAACAACAATAACAATCACAAAATCACTGATCAGCCACAATGCCGATCCGATCTCAAATGTAGGGTTATTCAGAACGGCATTAAAAAGCAGGATCCCCAGGATGTCAGAAAAAATCGACTCATACACGATAAACTCCTTTTTCTCCTCCTTAATTCCCTGTACGCTCGGAATGGCTATGGCACTGCTGATCACAGCCAGCGGAATGGCATTTACGAGGCATATATAAAACGAAAATTCCGGATGAAACAGTTGCATCACGTAAGCAATCGAAAAAGATGAAACAAGCAGAATGACTATGGCTGAAAGGAAAGCCCTGAGCATGAGCCAAAGTTTTTTGCGATGCAGCCGTAGGTCGAGGGCTCCCTCAAGTACGATCAGGATCAACCCGACAATCCCTAAAAATTCAACTATTGTTTTAAGATAGGGCAAAGTGTAACCCAGCCTGTCGAAAATAAACCGTGCACCGATCCCGGTTCCCATAAGCAATAATACCGATGGTACCATAAGCCTTTTCGACAAAGCGCTGTAGGCATACGACACAATCACGAGCAAACTGGTAAGTATGATTAGAAAATAGGAATCGCCAAACATATATGCAGATTTATTTATGCAAGTATAGATAAATTAACCACTGAATTGAATAAGCCGTTCAAATTAAATAAGATGATATTCATCATCAGGTAAATAGCACTTTTGGCATTGAAATCTTTAAAACCGCCCGCTGAGTTTGTCTGAATTACAAATTATATATATTTGCTACCGGATCATTACCCTGTAAAATGGAAGCGTTTTTTAAAAAATTTAAGGAAAATACCATCGGTGACGGATTGAAATTTATTTCGCCATATGGAGAACAAGCGATGATTTATGCCGATTGGATAGCAAGTGGCCGTCTTTACCGGCCCATCGAAGATCGAATTGCAAATACCATAGGCCCGCTGATAGGAAATACCCATACCGAAACCTCCGAAACCGGCACGCTGATGACCAATGCTTATCACCTGGCTCATCAAATGATCAAAAAACATGTGAATGCCGCACCTACCGATGTAATTATCACTTCCGGATTTGGAATGACAGGGGTCGTCAATAAATTTCAGCGGATACTTGGCCTCAAACATTGCAGCCATCTTACCAATACCGACTGCCTGAAAGACAAGGAACGTCCGGTAGTTTTTATCACCCACATGGAACACCATTCCAATCATACTTCCTGGTTCGAGACCATGACAGATGTTGTGGTGATACCTCCGGGCGAAAACCTGGTTGTGGATTTGAACAGGCTCAAGGAAGAACTGGAAAAATATAAAAACCGTAAGGTTAAAATCGGATCGTTTACAGCATGCTCCAATGTTACCGGCATTCATACACCGATTCATGAAATGGCCCGGTTAATGCACGAATACGATGGATATTGTTTCGTGGATTACGCGGCATCGGCACCTTATGTTGATATCAATATGCACCCTGAAGACCCCATGGAAAAGCTGGACGCCATTTATTTTAGTCCGCATAAATTTCTGGGTGGCCCAGGAAGTTCCGGTGTGCTTGTTTTTTGCTCAAGTTTATACAAAAGTCCGACACCGGATCAGCCAGGAGGTGGCACGGTTGACTGGACCAATCCATGGGGAGAGTATAAATATATCGATGATATTGAACTGCGCGAGGATGGTGGGACTCCCGGTTTTCTGCAGGCTATGCGTACAGCGCTTAGCATTGGGTTGAAAAACAACATGGGCACTGCAAACATTCATAAACGTGAGCAACAACTGGTAAAAATTGCATTTGAACTTTTACGGGATATCCCGGGTCTGAATATCCTGGCCGATAACATGCAGGAGCGGTTGGGAGTTATTTCATTTTATATTGAAAATATCCATTACAATCTTTTGGTAAAACTGCTGAACGACCGATATGGTATTCAGGTTCGCGGTGGTTGTGCATGTGCAGGTACCTATGGTCATTACCTGTTGAATGTAAGTTTCGACGATTCACACCGGATCACACAATTGATCAACAGTGGAGACCTTTCAGTTAAACCCGGATGGGTGAGACTTTCGCTGCATCCAACAATGACTGATGCCGAGCTGCATACGGTGGCGTTTGCCCTTCAGGATATTTCGAAAAATATCGGGAAGTGGAAAGAGGATTACATTTACAACAAACGAAAAAACGAATTCAGACATAAGGATGAACCTGTGGATAAAACCAGCCTGGTAAAGGATTGGTTCGTATTATCATGAAAGTAATTTCTTTCTTTCTGAGTGAAAATTATTGATCTACCGGTTATATGCCATAAGAAGCCTCTCAAGAGATTTTTCTCGCAGTTATCGCAGACAAGCCTGATAGTTTACTCCCTTTCTTTGCAAATCACCGGGATCAGCGAGAAATTTTGTTTAGTGGTTTTTTTGCGGATTAGCATAAAAATTTAAATCCATTCTAAATTACTCAGCACACGATTTTTAATTCACTTTATAGGTAAATTTGTTTCCTAACCTGTAAAATCATAATCGCATGAATGAATGGTGGGAAGCTCTGTCTTCGTTTGAAAAAATTTTTTGGTTTATTGCCATCCCTTTTTCAATCATATTGATCATACAGTTGATCATGACATTTATCGGTATGGGTGATGGAGATACCGATCTGAATATCGATGAACCCGATATTTCACAGCTTGATCTGGATGGAGATGGTACTATAAATATGGATAACATTGATATTCAAACAGAAGGAGAAGGAGGTTTTGCAGACACCGATCCATCATTCAATCTGTTTACCGTCAGAAATTTTATTGCTTTTTTCACACTTTTCGGCTGGGGTGGAATTGCTGCCTGGAATGAAGGGTTATCAAGGCCTCTGACCATCCTGGTTGCACTTTTATCCGGGTTTATCGCCATGTTTCTCAATGCATCCATGTTTTATTTACTGAATCGTTTGCAGGACAGTGGAGGAGGTTTAAAAATCCAAAATGCACTTGGTCAGATCGGTGATGTTTACATCCCTGTGAAAGCAAATGGAGGAAATGTAGGTAGAGTGCAAATAGCCGTGCAGGGTTCCATCAGGGAGATGATGGCTATTACAAGAGAAAATGCCGATCTGCCTACGGGTACAGTAATCAGGGTTGTGGGTATCGTGAGCAACAGCATTCTGGTTGTCGAAAGAAACAAATAATCAATAAGTCCAATTTTCTAAACTTTAACTATGTACACTTTAGGAGCAATAATCGCACTGGTTGTTATTTTATTTGCAACCCTTATGGCGCTTTTTTCAAGGTATAAAAGGTGTCCGTCCGATAAGATTCTTGTAATTTATGGCAAAACAGGAAAAACAAAAGAAGGAACTTCACGGTCATCGCGAACCATACATGGAGGCGCTGCTTTTATCTGGCCCGTTATTCAGAATTATGCTTTTCTCGATTTAACGCCCATTTCCATAGAAGTGAACTTAACCAATGCTTTGAGCCGGCAAAATATTCGGGTCGATGTGCCCTCTCGGTTTACAGTGGGAATTTCGACCGATCCGAACGTAATGACAAATGCAGCTGAACGTTTGCTCGGGCTTGAGTTGAGTCACATTCAGGAGTTGGCCAAAGACATTATTTTCGGACAATTGAGATTGGTGATCGCTACAATGGAAATTGAAGAAATCAACAGCGACCGCGATAAATTCCTGATGAATGTTTCACAAAATGTTGAAGCAGAGTTGCAAAAAATAGGTTTGCGATTGATCAATGTGAATGTTACAGATATCCGTGACGAGTCGGGTTATATCGAGGCACTGGGTAAGGAAGCTGCTGCTAAAGCCATCAATGATGCAAAAAAGAGTGTGGCTGAGAAAAATCGTGATGGTAGCATTGGTGAAGCAAAGGCGGTTCAGGACCAACGGGTACAGGTTGCAGATGCCAATGCCGATGCAAAGATCGGGGAAGCCAGCGCCATGCAGAAAGAAAGGGTAAGAGTGGCGGACGCCGAGGCCATGTCGAAGATCGGTGAGGCTGATGCCAATAGTAAAGAAAGGATCGAAGTAGCTGATGCCATGGCCAATGCAAAAATCGGTGAAGCCGATGCCAACCGCCACGAACGTGTAAAAACTTCCGAAGCCAATGCAACTGCTGTTGAAGGTGAAAATATTGCACGAATCACCATTGCCAACTCTGATGCCAATAGGAGAGAGAAAGAAGCTGAAGCAAAACGACTTGCCACTGCTGCCGAACGTGTAAAAGAAGCGCAAGCCTTACAGGAAGGTTACAAAGCCGAACAAAAAGCCGAAATGGATCGTGCTGAACGTCAGCGTGCTACACAAACTGCTGACATCGTTGTGCCGGCTCAAATCGATAAACAAAAAATTGAGATTGACGCCGAAGCGGCAGCCGAACAAATCAGGCGTATTGCAAGAGGTGAAGCCGATGCTATACTCGTGAAAAAACAGGCTGAAGCAAAAGGTATTATGGAGGTTCTTACCAAGCAAGCACTCGGTTTTGAAAAATTGGTCGACGCCGCCAACAAAAATGCACGAGATGCAGCCATGCTGATGATTGCAGATAAACTTCCGGAGCTTGTCAGAACGCAGGTAGAAGCTATTAAAAATCTGAAGATCGATAAAATTACCGTTTGGGATTCGATGGGGGGTGGAGAAGGAACACCTACTTCTGCTAATTTTTTGTCAGGAATGCTCAAGTCCATTCCTCCTTTCGACGAAATCTTCAAAATGGCAGGACTTGAGTTGCCGGAATATTTAAAGGGGCAAAAATCAGAGGAGGCAATTCAAAAAGATACGACCGAACCGGAGATTCTTGAACAGGAAGAAAATCAAGAGGAAATGCCCGATAAGGCTGAATAAGGATTTAAATAAGTATCTTTATGGGATGACTCAAAAAGTCATCCTTTTTTATGCAGAAAACGATAACCATAAAAACGAACTGTCATAACGGTTTATTCGATATTACCCGTCAGGTTGAGGATATCATACAGGATAGTAGTATTAAAAACGGACTTGCTGCTATCTATGCACAGGGCGCGACAGCAGCTATCATGATCCAGGAAAATTGGGATGACTCCGTTCAAACGGATGTCGTAAACCTGTTGAAAAAGCTTATACCTACGGGTGTCTGGCTTCACGATCGTCAGGATGGAAATGGCGATGCTCATCTTAAAGCAGGAATTATCGGACCATCCGAAACCATTCCAATCATCAATGGAAAGCCGGGTTTATCAACCTGGCAAAACATATTCTTCTGTGAATTTGATGGGCCCAGAGAGGTCAGAAAAATCGTAGTAACGATTGTATCATCAGATCCCTGAGCTATTGCTCTTCATTTTTATTTTGCTGAAGATGCCTGCGTGCATTTTGCAATGGAATTTTCTTTTCAAAAGCATACCGCTTGGTGTAAAAATTATAGAGAAAGATGATGGCTGTGGTCAATAACTTAGCCAGAATATCATAATGATTGAAAAACGAGATTGAGTGAATCAGCAAATTAAAAACTCCCTGACTAAGCAGCCAGCCAATCAAAGAGAAACTAACTGATAAAATAAAAATGGTGGATGTGCGTCGCATGGATGTAAAAATGAACTTTTTCTGCAGCAAAAAATTCAATATCATGGCGACTGTATACGAAATTGCATGTGCCAGTGATTCATTCGCACTTAAACCAACGGTAATGAAAATATAGATGCCGTAATCAACAGCAGTTGCAACAGAAGAGGTAAGTGCAAATTTTACCTTCGGGAAAACGAACTCTTTTATTGCTGATTTATATTTCATGTTTTTTTGATATCCCCATGCTATGGGCCATCATTGCAGCCTCAAAAGTAAATTAATATTACATTTGTCGCTCAAAAAACAGCAAGCTTCATGATAAACAATAAAAAAGTGGTTGTGGTATTGCCAGCCTACAACGCTGAGTTAACCCTTGAACAAACCTACAGGGAAATTCCGTTTGATATTGTAGATGATGTAGTATTGGTTGACGACCACAGTAGCGATAAAACATCGGAAAAAGGTGCCGCTTTGGGGATCAAACATATCATACGGCACGACCATAACAAAGGATATGGTGGAAATCAGAAGTCATGCTACAATAAGGCACTGGAATTAAAGGCAGATATCGTGATCATGTTGCACCCTGATTATCAATATACACCCAAGTTGATACATTCGATGGCCTTTCTGATCGCAAATGATGTTTATCCTGTAGTGCTTGGTTCGAGGATACTTGGCAGAGGAGCTTTAAAAGGGGGGATGCCAAAATACAAGTATATTGCCAACCGGATTTTAACCTTATCTCAGAATATTTTGATCAATCAAAAACTCAGTGAATATCATACAGGATACAGGGCTTTTTCTGCTGAAGTTTTGCGAAAGATCAACTACAATATAAATTCGGATGATTTTGTTTTTGACAATCAAATGCTTGCCCAGATATTTTATGCCGATTTTGAAATTGCAGAAATAACCTGTCCGACAAAATATTTTCCGGAAGCATCATCGATCAATTTTAAACGAAGTGTAACCTATGGTTTAGGAGTATTGGGTGTTTCTATTCGTTACCTTTTTGCAAAACTGGGTTTAACAAAATCGAGATTGTTTAAATAACCCATTCATAGTTACCTGTTAAATTTCTTTCACTTTTTTTT
>JAGQVF010000080.1:0-292 GCA_020438135.1 Bacteroidales bacterium
CCAATGGCATTTAGCGTTCCGTTGATTATCAGTGCACCGTTTACGGTTGCTTTGATCACTTCCCCGGCAGGGACTGTCATGGTGTAGTTTTCATTCAATGTAACTCCGCCCACAAGCACAAAAGGAAATCCGCAGGTGCTTTCTGAAAGGGTATAGTTCTGATCAATGATGCCGCCTATACCAAAGGCATTAATGGTATTGCCACTGCCAGTGTTGTTTATGTATGGAACAATGTTATCAATGGCAGATAAAAATGCTGCGTACCCACCATTGTTGTTGAACTGGCAGTTGT
>JAGQVF010000080.1:372-641 GCA_020438135.1 Bacteroidales bacterium
AGATTCAGCACAGCATCTGTATATGTATATACCCCGTAACTATCGCAATTGAGAAACTGGCTGTTTGAAAGGTCAAGGGTATCGTATTCCGCTTTAAACCCCCTGGAATCGCTGTATTGAATAATACTGTTAGTGAAAAAACCATTGTCTGAGCGGGAATATATCACGGCCCCGTTTGGATTATCCCCGGCATAGATTACCTGACAATAATCCATATTGCCAATGCCCTGCTTTGAACCGGATCCATCTGTTCCGATGTAGCTCCAGTC
>JAGQVF010000080.1:705-10911 GCA_020438135.1 Bacteroidales bacterium
ACAATATTTTGTGAAATGGTACCGATGGCGTTCAACGTACCATAGATTTGAAGCCCACCTCCGTTTGCCTTGATCACTTCCCCGGCCGGAATTGTCATGGTGTGGTTTTCAGTAAGTAACACATTACCTTCAAGCACAAACGGGAATCCGCAAACACTTTCGGAAAGGGTGTAATCCTGATCGATGTTACCACCGATAGCAAAAGCATTGATGGTGTTTCCACTGCCTGAATTACCGGCATAGTATTGGTTTGACATGCTAATGCAATAGGCAGCATATCCGTCATTATTTGAAAAGCTTGAGTTTGTTATCTCCAGGTCGCAGTAACTTGCCCGGATACCATGCTGACCATTGCTTTGTAGGCTGAGGTTACTAAATACAAATGTGGAATTTTGAACAATGATACCAGCAGATTCACTATAACTTACTTCGGAATCCCTGAAATAACCGCTGTTAACATATACCAGGGCAAAGATGGCTGTTGCATTGTTGCCGCCATACCTTAAAATACAATGTTCGATTTGTGGTTCGGCACCAGAACTGCCATAAAACTGAATATAATTCCAGTCGCCGGGATTGGGATCACCATCGGAACCCGCAATTACTTCACCTACCGTATTATCGTCAGATGAGGTGAAAATAATATTGGAAACAGTTGTTCCATTGGCTATCATTGTCCCGTAAACAGCAATATATGCTCCGGGTGCAAATTTTACCCGCGTCCCCGCTTGTATTTCAAAGGTGGTTCCGGCGTCTACCGTTAAACTGCCATTTACATAATAAGTGTCGGTGTTGTGCCAGTACTGTCCGGATACGTTACCACTGGTGGTAACATAAGCGGATGCGTTGTTGCATAAGAAAAACAGAAAAATAAAAAACCCTGAATAATGTAATGCTTTTTTCATAACCACTTGTTTTTTAAAAATTTGTAATCTCCCAACATGACTTAAATAGGACAAAACCAGCCGTCAATCTGCTTGTTTAAATACAAAGTTATGGTTCGGGTGATTTCCTGAAACTAAACCCAAATGCCAGTCGAATTGAGCCTTGTAGCTTTAAGCAATTGATAACCATATTTATGATGTTGGAATCATTGATAGTGTTTGGTGTTCATCAAATTGGAGGTAAATCTAAACAAACCATTGTTGTTCGACAAACAAAATATGTCCTGATTCATGAATCAGGACAAAAAAGCCAAAATTATGTTCAACTGTTTATTTTTTGGCCCGGGCTGTTTTTTTATAATAAGACGGGGTAAGCCCGGTTACGGATTTAAAAGAATTGTTAAAAGCCGATTTTGAATTAAAGCCTGCCTCGTTTGCAATACTTTCGATGGTGAGATGGTCGTTGGTTTCGTCGACCAGTAATCTGCAGGCTTCCTGTACCCTTAATTCATTGATTAGTCCTGTAAAGTTATTCCCGAATTTTTGATTGATCACTTCTGAAAGGTAATGGGTGTTGGTGGCCAGTTGGGCAGCCATATCTTTCATCGTGAGGTTGGGATTCAGGAATGGTTTTTCAGAATCGAGATATCGATTTAACTTTTCTTCAAGTATTTCGAGTGATCCATTTCCATTCCCGTTTTCGATTTTTATCTTAACAGGTGTTTGTTTTGCTGAGCGTATTACTGTTTCTTTATTTAATCCCCCTGATTGAGCAAGTTGTTTGTTTTTTTGAACCAGTTTTTTATAAGCTTTTTTACGAAGGTTGAATTGATATATCATGACGATCAATGATACACTTATTACCAATAAAGCTAAGGCGAAAAAATAGGTGGAATTTCTGTATTGCCGGGCCTCATCGGTGCGGAGTTTATTTTCTGCATTCAGCAAAGCGATGGCCTTTTCTTTCTGATCAAGTTCATGCCGTGCCTGCATATCAGCAAGGAGTTTTTTATTTTCTTCTTTAAATATACTGTCTCTTATTTCATCATAATAATTGTGGTATTTGTATGCAAGTGCGAATCGGTTGGTGTTCGCATAAAATTTTGACAACGATTCGTATATCCTGGAAACCATGGAAGCCGATTGTATGTCTTGTGCTTTTTTAAGGCTTTTAAAAAATAATTCCTCAGCTTTTTGTGATTCTCCTCTCTCAGCCCAAACATTGGCTAAATTGTGGAGATTCAAGGCAATATTAAACGGATTTTCAATTTTTTTATTGATCTCCAATGCGAGTTGGTAATAGGTGAAGGCCATGACAAAATTTTGTTGGGCAAAATATAAATCACCGATGTTGTTGTACCGCTCTGCCGTATTATTCTCCATACCGGTTTCGAGGTCGATTTTGAGGGCCATATTCAGATAATACAAAGATGAGTCGTAGTTTCCCAGGGCTTTATGAACTTCTCCAAGATTGTTGTATGCTACTGAAATGTTGTTTTTATTTCCTTCTTTCAGAAAAATCCGGGTAGCTTCCAAATGAAATTTGTAAGATTGCTCAAATTGACCCCAGTCGAAATAAAGCGCTCCGATATTTCCCAGGTCAATGGCTACATCAAGAGGTGTTCCTGTTTTTTTATCGATTTCGAGCATCATTTTATAGTAATAGAAAGCCGAATCGTAATTGGAAAGATATTTCCATGCTAAACCAAGTCCGTTAAATGCAATGGGTAAAGAAGTTTTGTCTTTTATATCACGGATCTTTGCAATGGCCCGGTGAAAATACCCGATGGCCGTGTTGTAGCTTCCAAGGTGATGATAAGCGTTACCGATATTGATAAATACGTTGGGCAATTCTTCCGGATATTTTTCAGTATCCAGATGCCGGATGCATTCTGAATATGAATGTATGGCATCTCTGTATTTCCCGAAATAGTTATAAATCCAGCCGAGGTTGTTTAACGTATAGCTTATGTAATAGTGGTCGCCCGATTCATTCAGGAAGGTGAGCGATCTTTCATAGTATTTTACCGCTGAATCGAGTTCGAAATTATATGAAAACACCTCTGCAATGCTAAAAAGAGCAACACCTTTTTCGCGGATATTGTTTTCCTTATCGGCATATATCAATGCTTGCCGTGCGTACAACATGCTTAAATCCAGCGAATCTTCGATTACCGCTTCCGCCAATAGGTTATATAAAGGGGATTTGTTTTTTGAGTATTCGAGTTTATTCAGCAGGCTATCCACAGTGTTTTGTGAATACAAAGGATGTATTAAAAAAAGCCAACCGAAAATGAATAATACCCTACCAGGTGTAAATTGAAACATACTATCTCTCTTGTCTTGGGTGTGCTAAATTATTAAAATCACTTTATAAACCAAAACAGGAGTCTGTTTTTTATTGAATTTAATTAAGATGTAAAGAAAGTTTAAGACCCGGAGTTGGAGTTGAAAAATCTGCTTCCAGGTTAAGATTTTTGATATTGATTCTGCTTAGGGTAATACCAATAAAGGATCCGAGTGCTGCTCCGGCCACCACGTCGCTGGCCCAATGTTTTCCATCGTTGATGCGTGAAATACCGACCAATGCAGCCACTGAATAGCCGGTGATACCGACCCAGGGCTTGTCTTTATAGCCAAGGGCAAGCACAGTTGCCATCGCAAATGAAACACTGGTATGTCCAGAAGGAAATGAAGTGAAATTAGTTGTTAGAGGCAATGGTCCGTCCCACTGCCGCGGATCAGGCGGGGTGTTGTCTCCGGGTCGGTGCCTGTGAAACATATGTTTGGCAATGGCTGTGGCTCCCCCGGTTATCAAAAATGCTTTTACTCCGGTAAGGGCCACCTGCTTGTGTCTGCTGCCCGGTTTACTGAAAACATACATCCCTGCGAACAAAGGGATCGAATACATTCCGCTTCCCCAGGGTTCAATTACATATTGGCTGATGTTATTGGAACCCTTGCTGCGATTTTCCTGAACTGCCTTGTAAATTTCATCATCAAATGAATAAGTAACAGCCCATATTGCGGCAATACCTGCTGTGGTTCCCCATTGTTTCCATCTCCAGTGAAAAGGTTCAGCGACAATCGTTTTGGTGTCGTGCCAATAGCTGAGCAGGTATTTGCCATTCAGTTTTGTGCAGGTTGAGTCGCTGTTGATTTTTTTTTGAGGAAAAGCAACAAAGCTGTAAATCACGGCGAAAAAAAGAAAAGCCGATCTTGATATTTGTCCTGCGTATCTCAATAGGTGGAACAGGAACTAATTTTCCATTTTTTTTGCTTCTTCCCAAAAAACATCCATTTCAGCCAGGGTCATATCTTTGAGTGAGCGCCCGGAAGCTTCGGCTTTTTTTTCAAGATGTTGAAAACGGTGAATAAATTTCCGGTTGGTTCTTTCAAGGGCATCTTCAGGATTTACCCCGATAAAACGGGCGTAATTCACCAGTGCAAATAACAGGTCGCCGAGTTCATGTTCCATCTTCATTTTGTCGCCACCTTCGTTCACTTCCGATTGCAACTCTTCCATCTCCTCTTCCACTTTATCCCAAACCTGGTGGGGTTTTTCCCAGTCGAAACCTACTCCTTTGGCTTTTTCCTGGATGCGGTATGCTTTTACCAGGGGAGGCAATGAAACCGGAACACCCGAAAGGACCGATTTGCGACCCTCTTTTAGTTTGATCTTTTCCCAGTTTTCTTTTACGGTTTGCGGATCGTTGGCTTTCCAATCGCCGTAAATGTGTGGATGCCGGTAAACCAGCTTTTCATTGATGTAATGAAGAACATCCCCAATGTCGAAGGATTGGTTTTCGGATCCGATTTTTGCATAAAAAACGAGGTGGAGGATCAGGTCGCCAAGTTCTTTTTTAATGTCATCCTGATTTTGCTCGAGAATGGCTTCTGACAGTTCGTAGGTTTCTTCGATGGTAAGGTGTCGCAGACTTTCGTAAGTTTGGGCTTTGTCCCAGGGACATTCTGCCCGCAGGGTATCCATGATCTCCAGCAACCTTTCAAATTCAGCCAGTTTCTCTTCTTTGTTTGTCATGTCAAATAATTTCTGAGAAAGGCAAAAGTAGTAAATCAGAATAAACTAAAACTGGAGTTGTTCCTTTTCGCTTTTGATCATACTGAGCAGTTCGTCGGCTCTGAAAGGTTTACTGAGGTATAGATCCATGCCGGCATTAAATAAGTTTTCTTTTTCTTCTTCCTGGGCATGTGCCGTTACAGCAATGATTTTTGATTTATTGCAACCGGTTGTCCGTTCGTATTCCCTGATGAGTTTTGTTGCCTGAATGCCATCCATCACCGGCATTTGTATGTCCATCAGAACAATTTCATATTTGTTTTTCATAAACAGATCAACACCTTCTTTCCCATTCACCGCCAGGTCTGCGATGTATCCTTCGCGGTTCAGTATATTGGCAGTTAGCTGTTGATTCAGCAAATTATCTTCTACGAGTAGTATTTTTATATCTTTCATCATCAACTGTAGTTACGTTCCTGTTTTTCCAGACTCCGATATTTCGTGTTACGAGTTTAAAAGTTTTCTTCTGCGAAAAATGATCAAACCAACCAATAATGCCGTTGTAAGCACAGTAAAAGTTATCATACCCGCCTCAAAATATAGGATCTTTCGACTTCTTTCCGGCTTGTTATTTTTTGATTCTGTTGAAATGAGATCATTTTTTTGGCTGTAAAAGGATTCGTCCTCCAGATTGTCAATTTGTTTTTGCGTGTTTGCGTTGTAAATTGAATCTTTTAAGTTACTGTGTTTCCTTGAATATTTCAGGGCCATTTGATAATTACCGGATTTTTCATAGGTCGAACTATATGTTTCAAATATTTCTGAAATAAGTTTTTTGGCTTTTATCTTTTTTGCGATAGCATAAGCATTGTCCAGGTTATTTAAGGCCTGGGGATAATTGCCTGTTTCGGTAAATAATACAGCCAGGTTATTCATCGTATTTGCCTCCGACCATCGATCATTTTCCTGCCGTTCAATCTCCAGAGCTTTCAGGTAATGCTCAATTGCAGAAGAATAGTTCATTTCAGCGCAGGCTATTTTTCCGAGGTTGTTGAGGTTTGCTGCCTCAAGATCTCTGTCATGCAGCGCTCTGCTTAAATCCAAAGCCTCGCTGGTATATTTTTTTGCCATATCGTAAATTCCAATATCACAATATGTGTTACCGATATTTGTGTAACACCTCAGCAACCCGGTTGAATCTTTTAATTCCTTGTAAATCCCAAGGCTGTTCATCATATATTCGATGGCTTTTTCAAATCTGTTCATATAATAATAAACCGAAGCAATATTCAGATACGAGGCTGCAATTCCATCTTTATTGTTAAGCTCCAGTTCAAGTTTTAAGGCAAGTTTGTAATAATGAATCGATTTGTTATAATTGCCCAGGTAATCGGTTATTAAGCCGATATTATTGGCAGCAACCGCAACTCCTTTCGTATAGCCTATAGACCGGTTCAAATCAAGGGATTTTTTCATATATAAAAATGCAGAGTCAGCAACATCAAGGAAATAGTAGGAGGCTCCGATATGGTTCCACGACTGGGCAATCAAGGTGTCATTGTGAATTTTTCGGGCTATTTTTAATGCTTCTGAAGCATTTTTAATTGACATTTCTGTATTTGTATACCAGTTCGATTTCGATTCGTCCAGTAAGGAAATAATGTGATCCCGGTCAGAAATCGTTTTTTTGTTTCCATTCTTCTGGTTAACCTGTTCTGAAGCACAAATATTTTGCAGAAGCAGAATGGGAAAAAGTAACACCAAATACCTTGAAAATGAGGACACAATAAACCTTGTATAAATATGAATACCTTACATTTGCTGCTGCTTATACTGCTATACAGGTGGGCAAGTTTCGAATAATTGCCATTATGATAAATGGTATAAAAATCAGCCATTTAACGAAAAGAAAAGATTAATAAGCCCTTGCAAATATTACTCTTTGGGTAGAAGTTTTTCCCGTATAAATACACTTTCCGGATTCTTTTTTTGTATCGAGTGGAATGGTTCGGATGGTCGCTTTAGTTTCTTCTTTTATTTTTTCTTCAGTTTCAGGAGTGCCATCCCAATGCGCCAGTACAAATCCACCCTTGTTTTCAATTACGTCTCTGAATTCGTCCCATGTATCTACTGCGGTGGTATTGTCATCCCTGAATGATTGGGCTTTGTAATAGAGTTTTTTCTGTATCTGGTCGAGCAGATTTTTAACTTTGGTGTCGATGTCTTCTAATTGCAATACTTCTTTTTCGAGTGTATCCCTCCGGGCTACTTCT
Organism: Bacteroidales bacterium; assembly: GCA_020438135.1. Lineage (GTDB taxonomy): Bacteria > Bacteroidota > Bacteroidia > Bacteroidales > JAADJA01 > JAADJA01. The sequence continues at coordinate 7,884 of JAGQVF010000080.1, forward strand.
ACGGTATTATTTTCAAGATCGCGCGGACCAATAGCCAATCTTACAGGAACACCTTTAAATTCATATTCTGAAAATTTCCATCCCGGTTTAAAAGTGTCACGGTCGTCATATTTTACTGAAATGCCAAGTTTTTCTAGCTTTTCTTTAACTTTTAGGGCAACTTCCGAAATCTGTTCCAGTTGTTCCAGTTTCCTGTATATCGGAACGATTACCACCTGAACAGGAGCAAGTTTAGGTGGAAGTACCAAACCGTTATCATCAGAGTGAGCCATGATAAGGGCACCCATTAACCTGGTAGAAACACCCCATGAGGTAGCCCAAACATATTCAAGCTTATTTTCTTTTGAAAGGAATTTAACATCAAAAGCTTTGGCAAAATTTTGACCCAGAAAATGTGATGTTCCGGCTTGCAGTGCTTTTCCATCCTGCATCAGAGCTTCGATGCAATAGGTGTCAACAGCTCCGGCAAAACGTTCGTTAGGCGATTTTACTCCTTTCAGCACAGGAACTGCCATCCATTCTTCAGCAAACTTGGCATAGATGTCGAGTATCTTCAGGGTTTCTTCAATTGCTTCTTCTTTGGTGGCATGCGCAGTGTGACCTTCCTGCCAGAGAAATTCAGCGGTTCGCAGAAACAATCTTGTTCGCATCTCCCACCTTACCACATTCGCCCATTGGTTTACGAGAATTGGCAGGTCACGGTATGATTGTATCCAGTTGCGGTAAGTGTCCCAAATGATCGTTTCGGAAGTAGGCCTGACGATCAACTCTTCTTCCAGCTTTGCATCTTCATCAACAACCACCCCTTTGCCATCAGGTGAGTTCTTTAAACGGTAATGCGTTACTACAGCACATTCTTTGGCAAATCCCTCTACGTGACTCGCTTCTTTACTGAAAAATGATTTTGGGATAAATAAAGGAAAATAAGCATTAACATGACCAGAATCTTTGAACATTTTATCAAGGGTCGCCTGCATCTTTTCCCAAATTGCATAACCATACGGTTTGATCACCATGCTTCCCCTTACTGCTGAATTTTCGGCAAGGTCTGCTTTGATTACCAGGTCGTTATACCATTGAGCGTAGTTTTCTTCACGTGTGGGGAAATCTTTTGCCATAACTTATCTTTGTGGTATAGTGTTTGTATCTTTTTGTGTCGTTAGTAAAGGCGACAAATTTATAAAAAAACATAACTGAAGGAGGATTTAACAATGAAATCTTACATGATAACAGCAGCACTGGCTATTCTGATCCTGACCGGATGTTCTTCAAGCAAAAAAACAACCGGATACGATGATGTCTATTATTCGCCCGGAAATGATCAGTCTGTAGAAACTACCGTAAGTGCTGAAACGCAAACTGCAGAACCCGAATACTACACAGAAGGTGATGTGCAAGTGAAAGAAAACCAATTAAAAGACTATGAAGCCGGTGACTACGTATCGTATGAAAGCGTACCGTATGAAACCGAAACTGAAGTAGTTGAATCTCCTGAAGGTACCCAATATATCACAAATAATTATTACGGATCCGACATGTACTATGCATCAAGGTTCGACCGTTTTTACGGCCCTTCCTTTGGATTTGGTTATTATTCACCCTATTATACCGGGTTTTATTATGATCCATACTGGTACAGGCCTTCATTTTATTTCGGAATGAGTTGGGGCTGGGGAAGCATAGGATGGGGATATCCCTATTATTCATACTATCCTTATTATTCACCATGGAATAACTACTGGTACGGATATAACAACGGCTATTGGAATGGCTACTGGGATGGCTATTATGCAAATTATTATTATGATTACGGATACAATGGGTCCACTTATTATGGACATCGTCCTTCAAGAGGTGGTTCATATAATACATCTTCAACCGGAAGTAATGGTGGAGTGAGCAGGGGAGAAGCATACGGAACAAGCCGCCCCACTGTCAACAGAGGAATTACAACCAAAGAATCGGTTAATGGTAAAGGTAACAGCGGTGATGGAACCCAGAGCCGGGTGGCTGCTAACCAAAATGTTCAGACTTCAAGAGAAGCAGCCAATAAAACAGTTTCGAAATCGAATGGTGCTTCTACAGCAAAAAGCGAAAATAATAAGGTTCGTTATAGCTATGAAAAACCTGCAACATCCAAATCTGATGTTTATTCGAAATACGCAGGTGAAGGAAGAAGCAAATACCGCTCAAATACTTCTGCGCCAGAACAGCGTTACAGTAAACCCGGCAATGCATCGGTAGATAACAACCGAAGTACTTCACGCTCGGGTAGCAACTCCCAGGTATATTCAAAGCCGAGGTCTAACTCAAACCAGAGTTATTCAAAACCCTCGAATTACAATACATCAAGGAGTGATTATTCAAGGTCGTCAGGTACCAATACACAAAGGTACTCACAGCCCTCAAGATCAAATACTCAGCGTTATTCGCAACCTTCGAGAAGCAGTAGTTCCAGGTCATATTCACAACCTTCAACTACAAACAGGAGTAGCAGTTATTCCACGCCATCGAGATCTACCAACAGCCGGTCGTATTCATCACCTTCGAGGTCATCGTCCAGCCGGTCATATTCTGCACCCTCGCGGTCTTCATCGTCTTCAAGCAGAAGTTCATACTCTGCACCATCACGATCAAGCAGCAGTGGTAGTTCATCATCCGGCAGGAGTTCGAGTTCTAGTTCAAGAGGAGGACGCAGGTAATAGCCTGCCCTCTTTTTTTCAGCTTAATTAAGAACCATTATTAACACCAGGTTTCATGAAAAAGTTAAATTTCATAACTGCCATCGTTGTGCTCTTGACTTTACAATTGGAAGCACAGAATGAAGTTGATGCATTGCGTTATTCAACAACGTCAGTGGTTGGAACGGCAAGATATACTGCCATGGGAGGAGCATTTGGTGCATTGGGCGCTGATTTCTCAACCCTTAGTTCAAATCCGGCAGGTATCGGACTTTATAAAAGTTCCGAATTTACCATAACACCCTCATTGTATATAGGTTCCACCAATTCAACCTATATGGGTATGA